>NZ_DGVO01000001.1:0-8077 GCF_002394995.1 Bifidobacterium sp. UBA4282 | reverse complement strand
GTCCGCCCCGCCGCAGATCGCCGCATACGCCACATGGCGCGACTTGGGGTGCCGTTCGCGGATCGCCTCCACGAACGCGAGCGCCTCATCCAGCGAATCCACATGGCAGGCATCGCCGATGAACTCCGATTTCTTCTCCACCATCGCATCGTGCGCGGGGTCCTCCGGGGTGTTGAGCAGAGTGAACATCTCGGTCATAGCTCGTCGGTGATCCTCCATTCGCGTACCACGGTCTGGTCCGCACCCATGGAATACACCACGTCCCAGATCCGTTGTCGCACCTGCGCGTCGTACTCCTCCGACCAGCAGGCGCCGTCGGGATGGTCGTCGGACAGCGGGCACCACTGGTACACGCCCTGCCGCTTGTTGGCGGTCGGCAGCCAGTCGATGCGGCTGACGCGCCATGTGCCCGGCTGGCCCTTCTTGCCGGCGAACTGCACACGCGCGGTGACGCCCTGGTTGTTGACGATGTTCTCCGGCGGCGCGTCCACCGTCAGCGCGTTGCCCAGCCCATAGATGATCCAGGTGTCGTTGTACTGCTCGATCGGCTGGGCGCAGTGGCAGCCCGCGCCGTAGATCACGTCGAACGCGCCGGTGTCGGCGAGCGCGTGGGCCTCGGCCACCTGCCAGGTGTCCGCGTCGGTCAGGTACTCCTGCACCGAGTGCATGGCCATAGCCACCACGTCGGCACCCTGTTCGCGCGCCTTGTTGGCCTTGTCCACGGCCTTCTGAATGTCCGCGTCATGGTTCGGGTCGCCGAAGTCGCGCAGACGGTCCACGCGCCAGTCGTAGTCGGCGGTGAAGCCGTTGAGCGACACAGTGCCGGCGACCAGGCCGAGCGTGCCGCCGCCGGTGGGCGATTCGATGAGCAGCGGCTCGTAGGATTCGGCCTCGGTGCTGTAGGAGCCGGTGTGGGCGATGCCCAGGCTGTCCAGCGTGGAGGTGAGCCGCTGGATGCCCTCGGCGCCCTGGTCCCAGGAGTGGTTGGTGGCGTGCGTGCAGGCCGTGTAGCCGACGCGAGCCGCGGAATCGGCAACCTCGGGCGGGATGTTGAACACCGGGTAGCCGGTGTAGGGGCCGCCGCGTTGGGCGATGGGGGTTTCGAACTCGCATACGGCGATGTCCGATTTCTCGATGTACCGGCGCATCGGCTCGAACAGCGGGTCGAAGTTGAAGGCGGTGCCGTCGGTGGCGGTGGTGTCCGGGCCTTCGAAGTTCACCCACAGTTCGGGGTGGAAGAGCAGATCGCCGTTGACCAGCATGGCGATGCAGTCGTCGTCCGGGCAGTCGGGGGAATTGCCGGGGTGCTTGACCACCGGGGTCGGCACAGCCGACTCGCGTTCCAGCGCCACCGTGGCCGGCCCTCGGTCTGCCGGTTCGGCACCGTGGGGTTGGGCGAACACGAACCATGCGGCGATGCAGGCCAGGCAGGCCACCAACAGACCCAACGGCGCGATCCATCGTGCGGCGGTGTGCGGATCCCTGCGCACATGCCGGCCATATCGTTCCTGCGTCATTCTTCCCTCCCGATGGTGCCTCGTGAGACAGGCCGGCCAAGCGGCCCGTATCCCCAGCTTACCCGTGCGCGACGGTCACTGCACGCCGTTGACGAGCGCGGCGGCGACGAGCGCTGCGGCGAAACCCCGCCGGACACCGCACGCCAGCCTCCGGCATATGGACAAACACCGTGACGGGTGGCATGCCAATCCCGACGACACTACAATGTGTCACGGAGACGGATGGACAATGGCGTACCTCCGGCTCCGCTTACGCGACTGCCGCCATGGGTGTCACCGAATATCCGACGATATTCCCTCCCGCAGCCGAGTCGAGGTGCGGCGCGACGAAGCGCAGCGCGATGCCGGACTGCCGTGACAAAGGGCGACCCTCAGACGATGACGTTGTATGTCCCGCCCTTCAGGAATTCCACCGCGGAGCGGACGTTCTGCTCGACCAGCGCGGCCAGCGCGCGGTCGGATCGCCAGGCGACATGCGGGGTGATGATGAGGTTCGGCAACGTGCGCAACGGGTCGTCACCCGGCAGGGGTTCCGGGGCGGTGACGTCGACGGCGGCGGCGATGTCCCCGCGACTCAGACGGCGCAACATCGCGCCGGGTTCGATCAGTTCGGCGCGCGCCGTGTTGACCAGCAGTGTGCCGGGACGCATCAGGTCCAGTTGGTCGGGGCCGATGATGCCGCGTGTGGCGTCGTTGAGGGCCAGGTGCAGGCTGACGATGTCCGCGTGGGAGAAGACCTCGTCCATGGTGGCGGCGGATTCGGCGTTCAGGGCGACGAGTTCCGCGGCGTCGGGGTGGCGGTCCCAGACCAGCAGGCGCAGGCCGATTCCGTGGGCGAGCCGGGCCACGCGGCGACCGATGCCGCCGAAGCCGATGATGCCGAGGATCCTGCCGGACAGTTCCGTGATGTCCGCGCCGGGCCAGCCGCCCTGATGGGTGCGGGCGTTGAGCTCGCCGACGCGATGGGTGCGTTCGAACATGAGGGCGATGGCGTGCTCGGCCACCGCGTTGTCCCCATAGTGCACGGCGTTGCAGATGGTGATGCCGAGACGGCGGGCGGCCTCCAGGTCGATGAAGCTCACCGCACCGGTACCGCAGAACGTGATGCACCGTACACGCCCGGCAATCCGCTCCAACAGTCGCGCGGAAGCACGGAACCCCGTAGACATGACCACGGTGGCGTCCGACATGCGGGCGGCGAGCACATCCTCGTCATCCGTCCAATCGGTGTGGATGCGCACGCGGGCCAGGCCGGCGAACTCGTCCAGCCGATCCCGCAGCAGCGTGGTCATCGAGGGGATGCTCACGGGCACCACAACGAGCGGCAGGTCGGCGCGGTCGGCATCGTATTCGATAACAGGCGGGAGCGATACGCGGCATTCACTGGCGGCGGCAATCATGCAGCCAGCTTAGCGCATGAGCCAACCAACACAGCAGCCAACCTCGACCGCGAAGCAAACGGATGCGCGATTGGCATGAACCGTTTCCGTATATATGACAAAGGGCCCCGGGATGTTCCCGGAACCCTCGATGGCGGAGTCAGAGGGATTCGAACCCTCGAGCCGCAATCAGCGACTAACACCTTAGCAGGGTGCCCCTATCGGCCACTCAGGCATGACTCCAATCTTGAATTGTGCCGCTCCAACGGAGCAACAGCAGTCTACTATACCACCCCGGACGAACTCGACGCACCATATGTCGTCCTCGCACGTCAAACGGTAGATATCTACCGTCTTTCCTTCGCCCCTCTAGGATGGAGGATGACAACGGTCACAACAAGCAGGACCACCAGAAGTCCCGCCGTTCCCCATCTAGGATGGAGTTATGAGTACAGCACCACGGGTCGAGGCCGCGAAACGCGACTGGGGTCATGATGAGACCGGCTGCACGGTGCTGCATATCGACATGGACGCGTTCTACGCCTCCTTGGAGATCGCCCGGTACCCCGAGCTCAAAGGCAAACCGGTCATCATCGGCACCGGCCCGCGTTCCGTGGTCTCCGCCGCCAGTTATGAGGCCCGCCGATACGGCATCAACTCGGCGATGGCGAGCGCCCGCGCGCGCCAGCTCTGCCCGGACGGCGTGTTCCTGCCGGTGGACATGCGCTACTATCGCATGATGTCGCATCGCATCTTCAGCGAGGTATTCAGTCAAATCACCGACCGCATCGAGCAGGTGTCGGTGGACGAATGCTATATGGATGTCTCCGGCGCGCTGTTGCGTTGGGGGTCGCCGAGTGCGATCGGCGCGTGGATCCGCCGGCAGGTGGCCGCCCGGTACCATGTGACCTGTTCGGTGGGCATCGCCGCGAACAAGCTGGTGGCCAAGATGGCCTCCACCAACGCCAAGCCGGACGGCATGCTGCTGATTCCGAAGGCCCGCCATGCCGAGTTCGTGCAGATCATGCCGTTGCGGGGCATCCCCGGCATCGGCCCCTCGCTGGAGCGTCGACTGAACGCGTGGGGCATCGGTTCGGTGGCCGATCTGGCGGCCACGCCTGAGGCCACACTCGCACAGGCGACCGGTTCGGCCACGGTGGCGCACGGACTGATGCTGGCATCCCATGGCATCGATGAGCGTGAGGTCACGCCATACACGCCGGAGAAATCGATCGGCTCGGAACGCACATTCGCCACCGATACCACCGACATGCGCACCGTGAACACCCTGCTGCGCCGCTGCTGTGATGAAGTGGCCTCCACGCTACGCAAACGCGGGCTCATGGCCAGGACCGTAACGGTCAAGCTCCGTTTCGATGACCTGAGCTACCGGACCAAAGCGCATACGATGGACCGTCCGACCGACACGGCGGGCGTGCTGTACCCGCAATCGACGGCGCTGTTGAAGGCGATGCTGGGGCTGCCGCCGGATGCCGGCGAGGGCACGCCGTTGCCCCGGCAGGTGCGATTGGCGGGAGTCAGTGCCAGCGGTTTGGCGGAATGGGAGAGCACACCCGTTCAGATGTCCATCGACGATCTGCTGGAGCAGGATGCCGCATCGAGCGGGCAGACGCGTTCCGCACGGCTACGCGACGCGGAGCAAGCCCTCGACGCCATCCGGCAACGTTACGGCAAAGGAGCGGCGAGCATCGGACTGTAGCACCCCGCCGGCATACCGACGAAGACACAGGCAAGGCGGCGTGGCACAATCCGGCATGGTCCGCGCAGAGGCCCGCCGGTTTACACGGACAAGCCCGACCGCAGACAAGACCCGGCGTCAGACGCCCAGCCGCCGGCAGGCGTCGGCGATCGCCCCATCGGTGGCGGTGGCGGAGAACCGCAGATGGTCCGGGGCGCCGTAGAACTCCCCGGGGCTCGGCACAATGCCCAGCCGCGCCAGATCGGCCATGTCCTGCCAGCAGTCGCCGGAACGGGCCTTCACCCACACGTACAGCGCCCCCTGCGGCATCGCGGCGTCATACCCATACGCCCGCAACGCCCCGACCAAAGCGGACAGACGCCGCTCGTACCGTGCCTTCTGCTCACGCACGGCGTCCCCGTCGCGCAGCCCCTCCGCCATTGCGGCCTGCACGGGGCCGGGAATGATCTGCCCGATCTGCTTGCGGTAGGCCGTCATCCGGGCGACCAGCGCATAGTCGCCGGCGATGAACGCGGTCCGATACCCGGCCATATTCGACTGCTTGCTCAGCGAATACAGCACCAGCACGCCGTCTGCGCTCCCCTCGCACACCTGCGGGTCCAACGCGCACGGCGCCACCCCGCCCTGGCCGGCACGCCAGTCCAGCATCGCATAGCATTCGTCGGACAGCACCACCGCGCCAATCTGGCGCGCGGCCGCCATGATCTCATACAACCATTCGCGCGACAGCGTCTCCCCCGTGGGGTTGCACGGCGAATTGACCCACACGGCCTTCACGTTCGGCACGGAACGCCACGACTCCACATCGGAGACGTCATCGACCTTCAGCACCGTGGCACCGGCCAGCTGCGTGCCGATCTCATACGTCGGGTAGGAGACGCGCGGCTGCACCACCACGTCGCCCGGCCCCAGCCGCAGTAGCGACGCCATCAGCGCCACCGCCTCCTTGGAGCCGACCGTCGGCACGACACCGGCGTTGATCGCCCCCAGGTCAACGCCACGGCAGTCACGGAACCAGTCGGCGATCGCCTCGCGCAGATCCGCCGTGCCAGCCGTAGTGGGGTACCCGTACGCATTCGGATCGTTCGAGGCGGCTGTCAGCGCGCCACGCACCGACAGCGGCACCGAATCGACCGGGGAGCCGACCGACAGATCGATCATGCCGCCGGGAGCGGATGCCGCGGTGCGCTTGTACTCGGCGATACGCGACCAATCGTATGGTGACGAGAACTCGTAGAACCCCATAACGCTCCTTCGTTGAATGGCGACGATGCCGGCGGACGCCGATATCACTGTATCCAGCATACGACGAAGGCCGCCGCATATCGCGACGGCCCCGATACAACAGTGAGCAACAGCGAACGAGCGTCAGGCGTTCTGCGGCGGCAGCGCGGCCACCTGTTCGGGATCCTTGCCCAGCGGGCCGGCCGCGGAGGCGCCGCCCAGATCGCCCACCTCGGCGAAGAAGCTCACGGCGGCATCCTTGTACCACGCCCACTCATCCGGCAGATCATCCTCGTAGAAGATCGCCTCGGTGGGGCAGACCGGCTCGCAGGCGCCGCAGTCGACGCACTCGTTCGGATTGATGTACAGGGAACGGGCGCCCTCGTAGATGCAATCGACCGGGCACTCGTCCACGCAGGCCTTGTCCTTGACGTCCACGCAAGGCTGTGCGATTACGTACGGCATGGCTTACCTCCAGCTGCTGTGTGACTCTGCTACTTCGCGACTCCGACACCATCCGCGACAACCTCGATAGTCCGCCGTTGCGACGACTTGCATCAAGGTCACGATGCATCAGAGTCCGGTAATCGTCTTGTCCTCAGCTTACGCCGTGCGATGGAAGTCGGCGCGCCACCACCCTACCGCAGGTCCATGCCGACGACCACCGGTTCGGGGACCAGCCGCACGCCGTACGCGGCCTCGACCCCGTCCTGCACCGCGCGGGCGAGTTCGGCCACGTCGGCCGCCGACGCCCCGCCGCGATTGGTCAGGGCCAGCGTATGCATGGTGGACAGGCCGGCCGTGGCGTCCTCGGAGGTCCTGAACCCCTTGTGGAAGCCGGCGTGGTCGATCAGCCAGGCGGCCGAGGTCTTGACGCCGGGCGTGCCGTCGGGCAGGACGGCGTCGAAGCGCGGCGCGTCCTCGGGCAGGCATGCGGCCTGCTCGGCGGTCAGGATCGGGTTCATGAAGAAGCTGCCACAGCTGTGGCGGTCGAAATCGGGGGTGATGTCGACGGGGGAAGAGGGGCCGCCGGCCGCATCGGATGCCGCCGCGGCGACCGCCTCGCCGTACTGGGCGCGCAGGGCGATCCGCACCTGATCATCGCGCTTGGTGCCGGCCATGGCCGGGCCCAGGTACCGGGCGGCGTCCTCCAGCATGCCCTTGGAGGCGCGCACCTTGAGCACCGCATTGCGGATGGCGTCGGTCTCCATGCGGTCGCCGACCTCAACGCCGAGCGCCTTGGCGAGCTGGCCGTAGCTGACGGTGCCGGTGGCGCTGTGCCGCAGGGCGAACGTGACGGAGAGGACCACGTAGCGCGGCGTCGGGAAGAACTCGCCGGCCGGGGTGGCCGGTGCCGCATACATGCTGGATTTGAGCGCCGACGAACGGTATCCGAACCTCAGGTCCTCCGGTGTCAGTTCAACGGTGCGCTTGTCCCGGCGGTCCCAGGCCTCCACCGATTCCACGGACGCGCCGACCTCCTGGCCGTAGGCGCCGATGTTCTGCACCACGGACGCGCCGACGGTGCCGGGGATGCCGGAGAGCCCCTCGACACCCTCCAGACCCATCTGCACCGTGAACGCCACGAAGTCGTCCCAGTTGCAGCCGGCCTCGGCGTTGACGTGCACGGTGCGGTCGCCGCCCTCCACCGGGGCCGCCTCGTCGGGCACGGTGATGGCGCGGCGGGCGTCGCGGACCACCACGCCGGGGAACGGCGCGTCGGACACCAGCATGTTGGAGCCGCCGCCGATCACGCACAGCGGCAGGCCCTTGGCGTCGGCCTCCTCGATGGCCTCGATGACGCCGACGCGTGTGGTGGGTTCGATGAAACGGGCGATGGGGCCGCCCACGCCGATGGTGGTGAGTTCCGCAAAAGTCGTCATGCCTGTCATCCTATACGAAAAAACCCGACCGGTTGGGTCGGGTTCGAAAGCCTGTATGTGCTCAGCGGGTCTCGCGATGCACGGTCTGCTTGCCGCAGCGGGAGCAGAACTTCTTCAGCTCCAGACGATCCGGCGTGTTACGGCGGTTCTTCGTCGTGATGTAGTTGCGTTCCTTGCACTCAGTGCATGCCAGCGTGATGCCCGGACGGATGTCGGCGCTCTTGCTTGCCATTGTCATTCACCTCTGTGTTCGTTGTCCGCCGACGGTCGCCGGCTCTTGTAGCGAGGAAGAGACTCGAACTCTTGACCTTACGATTATGAGTCGTACGCTCTAACCAGCTGAGCTACCCCGCC
>NZ_DGVO01000030.1:32514-51872 GCF_002394995.1 Bifidobacterium sp. UBA4282 | reverse complement strand
TAGTCGAAACCGAACTCGTTGTTGGTACCGTAGGTGATGTCGGCGTTGTACTGCTTGCGGCGCTCCGGCGGCTTCTGCTCGGTCAGGATGCAGCCGACCGACATGCCCAGGAACCGGTAGATGCGGCCCATGAGTTCGCTCTGGTAGCTGGCCAGGTAGTCGTTGACGGTCACGACGTGCACGCCCTTGCCCTCCAGCGCGTTGAGGTAGCTCGGCAGCGTGGCGACCAGGGTCTTGCCCTCACCGGTCTTCATCTCGGCGATGTTGCCCCAGTGCAGGGCGGCGCCGCCCATCAGCTGCACATCAAAGTGGCGCTGGCCCAGCGTGCGCTTGGAGACCTCGCGCACCGTGGCGAACGCCTCGGGCATCAGGCTGTCAAGCTTCTCGCCGTTGTCCAGTCGCTGCTTGAACTTGCCGGTCTGCGCCTTGAGCTCGTCATCGCTCAGAGCTGAAATCTCGTCCTCCAGCGCGTTCACGGCTTTCGCCACGTTCTCGAGCTTCTTGAGCTGGTGGCCTTCGCCCATGCGAAGAGCCTTGTCAATGATATCTACCACGTTCGCTCCCTTGTCGGTTACCGTAAACGAGCATAGCCCAATCCGCATGGAATCGGGCGCAAACTTTGACCCATAGTACGCGAACGCACAGATTTTCCGCGTCAAACAACGGGTGACGCCCCGCGCACTGTGTGTCGCGGGGCGTCATCCTCAGTTCAAGCGTTCGCCGTTACTCGGCCTTCGCCACGTTCTCCGGGGTGTCGATCTCGAACACGCCATAGCTCCAGCCATGACGGTGGTAGACGACGGAGGGACGGTTGGTGTCCTTGTTGACGAACAGGAAGAAGTCGTGCCCGATCAGCTCCATCTCATACAGCGCCTCGTCGATGGTCATCGGCTCGGCGATATGCAGCTTGCGGCGGATGACGATCGGGGTGTCGCCGACCTGGACCTCCACCGATTCGCCGGGGCCGAGGTCGGAGGCGACCGCAGCCTGCGGACTGTTGTTCGGCTCCTCCGGTACGGGTTCCTCCTCCACGGGTTCGGGGGTCACAACGCCCATGTCCACGGGCACCGGGTTCGTGTATCCACGACGATGGTCCTTGCGGCGGTCACGGGTGCGGCGCAGACGCAGCGTCAGCTTGTCCAGCGCCATATCCAGGGCGCTGTACTCGTCGGTGCTCGACGCCTCGGCGCGTACCACGGTACGCCCGGCAATGACGGTGATCTCCACGCGCTTTGCGGTATCGGCCTGACGCGGGTTGCCCTCATGCGTGACGACGATCTGCACGCGTTCCGCATCCGGGGCGATAGCGGTCACACGATTCATCTTGTTTTCGACGACATCACGGAACCTTTGCTTGATCTGCGTATGACGTCCGGTAACGACGATTTCCATGTGAACCTCCTTGAGCTCAAGCGGGTTGTGCCCGCTGTATGTGTCCGAATGGCATCATCGCCATCCGGGTACGTTTCATTGTAGCCGAGTTCCGTGGCGACATGGTGAACAACTCGCCAATAATGAAGACCGATGCGCCATGCTATCCTTGGGTGGATGTGAGGTCTCCAGATGGCCGCGGCCGTGTCGGTTCGCCGACGCGGCTGAGGAACTTCCGGGCTCCATAGAGCACGATGGCGGATAACGTCCGCCCAGGGTGACCTGAGAGCTAGCGCAACAGAGAACAGACCGCCCGGTTTCGGCCGGGTAAGGGTGAAACGGCGGTGTAAGAGACCACCGGGCCGCTGGTAACAGTCGGCCGCATGGCAAGCCTCATCGGGAGCAAGGCCAAGCAGGAGGCGTTTGAGGGCTGCTCGCCCGAGCCTCCGGGTAGGCTGCTGGAGCCTGGCGGCGACGTCAGGTCGAGATGGATGGCCATCCGCACCGCATATGTGGTGTGACAGAACCCGGGGTATCGGAGACCTCACACTCCTTTACCCACCTTTACTCAGTTCAGCAGCTCCTCCGCAACGCGCCGCAGCGTTTCCGGGCTGTGCCCCTTTCTGCCTCCCGCCGACCAGAAGCGCCGACGCCGCACCGCAGTGTCGAGACCGCGGGTCTTTCTGGCGTACTGTCGTCCCAGCTCCCATGCGGCGTCCTCGAAATCGCCGCGCTGCTCGGCTTCGGTTGCCACAGCCTCGGCCAACGCGCGGTCCACGCCCTTGCGGGTCAACTCCATCACGGTGCCCCTGCGCCCCATGCAGCGCCCCGTGCAATAGCGGACGGCCGACTCGGCATAGGCCCGGTCATCCAGCAGATGCACGCGGGTCAGCCGCTCGATGACCTCGTCGACGATGCCGTCCGCATACCCCTTGGCGATCAGGCGTTCACGCAACGCCCCCGAGGCGCGCGGCGCCGCGTCCAGCAGACGTAACGCCGCCTCACGGCAGGCGTCCACATCATCGGCGTCCGATTCGTGGACCACCGCCTCCGCCGCGCCGATCGTCTCCGCCGCAATGGCACGTCCCAGGAACTCCTGTGCGTCAATCATGGCACCGGCAGCCGTCAGGCCTTGGCGGTCTTGGAAGCCTTCGCGGGCTTGGCGGCCTCACCGGCCGGAGCGCCCTGCGCCGGATCCCCGTCCGACTCGCCCTCGGACATATCGATCAGGCCGAATGCGGCCTTGACCTTGTTCTCGATCTCCTCGGTCACGGCCGGATTGTCCTTGAGGAACTGGCGCACGTTCTCGCGCCCCTGCCCCAGCTGGTCGCCGTCATAGGTGAACCAGGAGCCGGATTTCTTCACCACGTTGCACTGCAACGCCATATCCAGCACCGAGCCCTCCTTGGAGATGCCCTCGCCGTACAGCACGTCAAATTCCGCCGACTTGAACGGTGGCGCCATCTTGTTCTTGACCACCTTGACGCGGGTGCGGTTGCCCACGGCCTCATCGCCGCTTTTCAGCGTCTGCACGCGGCGGATGTCCAGGCGCACCGAGGCGTAGAACTTCAACGCCTTGCCGCCGGTGGTGGTTTCGGGATTACCGAAGAACACGCCGATCTTCTCCCTCAGCTGGTTGATGAAGATCGCCGTGGTGCCCGCCTGCGCCAGCGCGCCGGTCATCTTGCGCAGCGCCTGGCTCATCAACCGCGCCTGCAGGCCCACGTGGCTGTCTCCCATCTCACCTTCGATCTCGGCCTTGGGCACCAGTGCGGCCACCGAATCGATGACGATGACGTCAAGCGCGCCGGAGCGGATCAGCATATCGGCAATCTCCAGCGCCTGCTCGCCGTTGTCGGGCTGCGAGACGATCAGCGAATCGGTGTCCACGCCGAGCTTCTTGGCGTACACGGGATCCAACGCATGCTCGGCGTCGATGAACGCCGCCACGCCGCCCTCGCGCTGGGCGTTGGCCACCACATGCAGCGCCAGCGTGGTCTTGCCCGAGGACTCCGGGCCGTAGATCTCCACGATGCGCCCCTTGGGCAGGCCTCCGATGCCCAACGCCATGTCCAATGCCAGCGAACCGGTGGGGATCACCTCCACGTCCTGCGGGGGCTTGTCCCCCAGGCGCATGGCCGAACCCTTGCCGAAGTTCTTCTCCACCTGCGCCAACGCCGTATCCAACGCGGCCTTGCGGCGCGGGTCAATGGCATGGGCCTCCTTGGCGGTGTCCGCGGCGTCCTTCGCCGCGACTGTCGTCTGCTGTGCCATGATGCCTCCTTCAAGCATGTTCGGCTCTTCGTCCCCATCCACCGTAGGGGCGTCCGCGCCGCGTCCGCAAGGTCGACCGGCCAATGTGGTCGAACGATGCGCGCAACGTTCCATAACTGTGGATAACTATACCCCCAAACACGAACAAATGTTCGAATGACGCGTCGGCATGTCACGCCGCAGGCATGGGCGGCGCGTTATGATCGGCACCCCATCGGCGCGAATCCGGCACATCCATCTGATCGCACAGCACATTCCACACCACACGGGGCTCCACCCCGGCAGCCAGGGCCTCCACCACCGTCATGTTGTCCAACGCGGTCAATCGCTGATCGACGGAAAGACTGCGCCCGTACCCACGGCCGAACACCTCTTCCAACAGTTCCCAGAATTCGCGTTCTCGCATGACCGCCAGTGTACACACATCCGGGCACCGTACCCCCGCCGTCCGGCGGCCCGCGCACGCCCCCCCGACGCCCGCATCCGCAGCGGCACCGAACCATCGCGAAACGGCGTGGCGGGCGGCCACCGGACCGCCCACCACGCCGTCATCGCAACGCTATCCCGAAATCCTGTCCTTAGTCCTCCAACGAGTCTAGGTAATCGGCCACCAGCCGCAGCATCTGCGAGGGCTTGACGCCCAGCGACAGGGCGATCGACCCCAGCAGCTCCGAGCTGGCCTCCTTCTGCCCGCGTTCGACCTCGGACAGGTACCCCAGTGACACCCCGGCCTTCTCGCTGACTTCACGCAACGTCTTATAGTCGCGGGTGCGCAGGTCACGCAGCACATGGCCGATGGCCTCGCGCAGCGACACCTCCTTGGCTTCGGGCGCCGCCTCCACGGCACGGCCGGTATGGCCGCGCGTGCGTTCGGCGAAATCTTCCTGCTGCCACATCCGCTCCAAGGCGGCCTGCCGCTCCTCCTTGGCCTTCTTGGCGGCACGGGCCTTGATCACCTGCTGCTGCGCGAACATCACGGCACGCCGCTGCGCGGGGGTCAGGTCGCGCATGCGCGCCCCGGTGGCCTTGGCCGGGGCGGCGGTCATACCCGCCCGCTCGACTCGCTCGCGGGTCACAGTCATCGATTCCATCACGTCATCCCTTTCGGCTCGGCGTCGTTCATCCATACCACTACGAACAACACCGCAGACGCGGGATTATTCCTGTGAATCCACTGTGAATCCGCTCACATTTTCCAGAACGCGCAACACCGTCAGCAACCGGATCCGCTCGCGGTCGCCCGAGAGCATCAACCGCACCGACGTCGTGATCCGCGGGCCACCCCCGACGTCGAACGATGGCACCGAAAACCCCGCGTACACCAGTCCGGCGGGCTTGTCCCCGTCCGACCCCGGACCGGCCACACCGGTGGTGGACAATCCGATGACCCGCCCCCCATACGCCGGCTGATCGTACAGCCGGGCCGTGCCGAGGGCCATCTGCTCGGCCACATCCGGGTGCACGGCGCCCTCACGCCGCAGCAGGTCGGCGTCGACCCCCAGCACGGATGCCTTGGCCGCGATGTCATAGGTCACCGCCGAACCGAGGAACACGCGCGAGGCACCGGGGATGCGCACGAACGCGTCGGCCAGCAATCCCCCCGTCAGCGACTCGGCCGCGGCGATGCGCACGCCGCGAGACTCGCACCATCCCAGCACCGCCTGCGCCAACGTGTCGCAGCGGTGCCGAATCTCCCCCGCGGACAGGTTCCCGTTCATGCGGACGGCTTGCGGAAGGTGTTGATCAGGTAGATGGCACCGGAATACAGGCACAGCACCAGCGCCACATAGATCACGATCTGCGTGAGCCATGTGTACGCCGTCAGCCACCACGGATTCGGACCGGTGCCGGGCGCGAGCGTCCACAGCGGCACCAGCAGCAGGGACAGGCCCACGCACTGGAACACGGTCTTGAGCTTGCCCGGCCAGGCGGCGGCGATCACCTTGCCGCCGGGCTGTTCCATGACAAAGAAGCGCATAATCGTGATGCCGAGTTCCCGGATGAGGAACAGCGCCACGAGAACCCAGCCCCACACCATGTTGCCGAACTCGCCGAACGCCGCGGCAACGACCAGCGCGCCGCAGGTGAGCAGCTTGTCCGCAATCGGGTCCATCAGCTTGCCCATCTCGGTCACCTGATTGTATTTGCGGGCCATCCAGCCGTCGATCTTATCGGTGGACGCGGCGATGATGAAGATGATGGCCGCCACCCAGCGCAGCGTCGGATTGTCCACGCCGTACGGCCCCGCCATGATGTCAAGCACTAGGAACACCACCACCAGCACGATGCGCGCATAGGTGACCAGGTTCGGCGGCGCATTCCAACCGTCGAGCAACGAGTTCGTGGTCTGTTCATCGGTTTTCTGCATACTCTTCACTGTACCCCGAGTCCTGTCTTGTGTACGCCGCCGTATTCGAATTCGACACATCGCAACGCCGTCCGTCACACGGACAGGCTGTCCTGCGTCGGCGCGCTGGAGGTCAGGCTGTCGGTTTCGCCGCGGATGAACGCCAGCACCGCGGGCAGGTCCTGCGGCTGCACCAGCACCTGACGGGCCTTCGAGCCCTCCGAGGGACCGACGACGCCGCGTGATTCCAGCAGGTCCATCAGACGGCCCGCCTTGGCGAACCCCACGCGCAGCTTGCGCTGGAGCATGGAGGTCGAACCGAACTGCGTGGTGACCACCAGCTCGGCGGCCTGCAACAGCACGTCCATGTCGTCGCCGATCTCCTCATCCGGCTCCAGGGCGTGCTTCTCGGCGTCCTTGGCCATCTGCTCGATATCCTCACGGTAGTGCGGCTTGCGCTGCGTGCGCACGTATTCCACGGCCTTGCGGATCTCCGACTCCGACACCCACGAACCCTGCACACGGATCGGTTTGGCCGAACCCATCGGCAGGAACAGGGCATCACCCTGGCCGATCAGCGTCTCGGCACCCACGGTATCCAGGATGACGCGGGAATCCGTGGCCGATGACGTGGCGAACGCCAGACGCGAGGGGATGTTCGCCTTGATCAGGCCGGTGACCACGTCCACCGACGGACGCTGCGTGGCCAGCACCAGATGCACGCCCGCGGCTCGCGCCAACTGGGTAATGCGCTGGATCGAGCTCTCCACATCGTTCTTAGCCACCATCATCAGGTCGGCCATCTCGTCGACCACTACCAGCAGGTACGGGTACGGGGCGACCTTGCGGTTCGAGCCGGCGGGGGCGTGCACCTTGCCGGCCCGCACGGCCTCGTTGAAATCCTTGACGTGGCGGAACCCGAAGAACTCCAGGTCGGAGTACCGGGCGTCCATCTCCTTGACCACCCACTCCAACGCCTGCGCGGCCTTCTTCGGATCGGTGATAATCGGGGTGAGCAGATGCGGGATGCCGGCGTAGGCGGAGAGCTCCACGCGCTTGGGATCGACCAGAATCATACGCACCTGTTCGGGGGTGGCGCGCATGATGATCGAGGTGAGCATCGAGTTGACGAAGCTCGACTTGCCCGAACCGGTGGCGCCGGCGACCAGCAGGTGCGGCATCTTGGTCAGATCGGCGGTCACGAAATGGCCCTCGACGTCCTTGCCGATGCCCGCCAGCATTGGGTTCGGGTCGTTGACGGCGTTGTCGGAGCGCAGCACGTCGCCCAGGTGCACGATCTCGCGATCGGCGTTCGGGATCTCGATGCCGATCGCCGACTTGCCCGGAATCGGCGACAGGATGCGCACATCCGAGCTCGCCACGGCGTACGCGATGTTCTTCTGCAGGTTCGTGACCTTCTCTACCTTCACGCCGGCCCCGAGCTCCACCTCGTACTGGGTCACGGAAGGTCCGCGCAGGAACCCGACGACCTTGGCGTCCACGTTGAACTGCTGGAACGTGGAGGTCAACGCCTGGATCACCCGGTCGTTGGCCGGGGTGCGCGCCGCATGCGGCTGCCCCTTGGCCAGCAGGTTCAGATCGGGCAGACGGTACGGGGCGTTCTGCGCCGCCGGGGCGCCGTCGTCGCCCGCCGCCGGCTCGTCAGCGATCTCGCCGGTCTGCGGGTCCACGGTCATCTCGCCATCTTCCCCGATCGAGGCCCACGGGTCGGCTTCGGACAACGGACGCGTCATGTCGTCGACCGGCAGCACATGCGTGGCATCCACCGGCGCATGGTGCGGGTTCGTCATCACCGCCGTTTCGTCCGCGGCCACACCTGCGGACGAAACCGTACGCGCACCGTCCGACGCAGGCGCGCCCAGTACGCGGGTCTCGGCGGCGTCCCCATGGCGACTGGCCGCATGGTCGAACGGATCGTCGCCCTCATACCGTTCCAGCGTGCGATCCGTGCGCTTGCCCGACGCCTTGGAAAACAATCGGGAGAACCAGCCCTTCCTGACGGGACGGGAGCCATCGGCGACGTCATCGCCGCCATCGTGCGAGGGCACCCCTTCGGCGAACGCCAGCGTGCTATCCCCCACACGCACCTCGTTCGGGAACTGCGGGCGTTCGTCCGCCGGCTGGTCGCCGCGGGCCCTGCCCACCATCGAACCGACCCGCTGCGGCACATCGGTGACATGCGTGCGGGTGATCAGCAGCAGCGAGAACAGTCCCGCGATCACGAACACCGCGATCGCGAACGCCTCGGACAGACCCCAGGCCAGCGGGGAGCCGAGCACGAAGCCGAGCAGGCCGCCGGCGCTCTGTATCGCGCCGATATTGAATCCGGGCACGTCGGCGATCAACGCCACATCGATGATCGAGCAGATCGACCACATCAGCAGCACCCAGCCGGCCAGCACGCGCGGATTGTCCGAGTCCTTGCCGGAGTTGCGCATCAGGCGGACCGCCACGATCGCCAGCACCACCGGCACCACCACGCTCATCACGCCGAACAGGCCCGAGGCCACGGCGTGCAGGAACACCCCCAGCGGGCCGTTGACCCGGAACCATTCGGAGGCGCAGAAGCACACGGCCAGCACCAGCATGAGGAAGCACAGGCCATCGCGGCGGTATGCGGGATCGTACTCGCCGACGCCGGTCAGCGAGCGCACCGCGGCGCCCATGCCCCGCGGCACCGCCAGCAGGGCGCGTTTCCACACCGGTTCCGCGGGCGGCTGCGACTGGGCCGCGCGACCGTCCTGACCCTTGGTGCGCTTCGTGGTTTGAGAAGAGGAGTTGCTTCGTGCCATAACGCAACAGATTGTACAACCCGGCACGGTCGCCGCCCGGGCCGGGCCGGCAACGTGCACCCCATCCGCGCAGATCCGCGACACACGGCGCAGGACGCGTGATTCCGCGCCCGCGCCGCTATCATCGAACTATGACTCCAGCGGAACGTGCGAGCGCAGTCGCATTTGCACTGAAGAACTGCGCGTTGGATTCGATGACGCCGAGCGACGCGACGATGCGGGTGGCGGCGAGATACGAGTACGGGGACATCGACGTCTCCCGGTTGCTCGACGACGCGGATGACGACCGCAGCAGTGCGGTGTTCGTGCGGACGATCGTGCTGACCGAGCGCCGGTGGCCGGCCACCACCGATCTGGATGAGTTGCGGGCCATCCATCGGGGGCTTTTCGAGGGGGTGTTCAACGACGCCGGACGGCTGCGCACCCACGACACCACGCGCGAGGATACCGAGGACCGGGCGCGCGCGAAGAACCCCGAAGCGTTCTTCCCCGCCAATCTCATCGAGACCGGGGCGCTGAACATCGCCACCGAACTGGCGGACAAGCGCAACCTGCGCAACCTGGACCGCGGCGATTTCATCCGGCAGCTGGCCCACATCTACGACGAGCTGGGCTACCTGCACCCATTCAAGGGCGGCAACGCGATGACGCTGCGCATCTTCGTCTCACGGCTGGCCCACGACGCCGGCTGGGATCTGGACTGGGGGCCGGTGACGCGCGAGAAGTACCGTGCGGCCAAGCATGACGCCTACCGAGGCGACACCACCGGCTTCGAGCGCATGTTCGGCGAGATCTGCCGGCCGGCGAACCCGACGCGCGTGTTCCTGATCGCCGGATGGGACCAGGGGCCGGCGCACTGAGTGGCGTTCACGTGTTCAGCCGGCGATGTCGCCCAGGTGGTGCTGCGTGTACGCGTCGGCTTGGGCGTCGATGGCGTCGTAGTCGCCGGCGTCGGCGTGGGCGATGACGGCCATCGCATTGGACACCAGGTCCGGATTCTGCGCGCGCAGCCAGTGGATGCGTGGGTCACGCCCGAACCATCCCATCTGCTTGCGGGCCAGTCGTTTGGTTTTCTGCGCGATATCGGCAAACGCCTCATCCTCGCTCCATAAGCCGTCCAGCGCGTCGATTACCTGCTGGTAGCCGAGGGCGCGGGAGGCGGTCGCCCCCAGGTGCGGGCGCAGACGCCGCACCTCGTCCACGAACCCGTCCGCGCGCATCTGCTCGGTCCGCAGGTCGATGCACCGGTCCAGCTCCTCACGCGGCAGGTCGAGCCCGATCTGCACGCTCGGAATCACATACCGGTACCGCGGCAGGCTCGCCGAATACGGGCGACCGGTCAGTTCGATGACCTCCAACGCACGGATCGTACGGCGCGGGTTGCGCGGATCCATACGCGCGGCGGCCTCGGGATCCTTGGCCTTGAGCTCCTCGAACAGGATGCCCGGCCCTTCGGCTTCGGCGCGATGCTCCAACCGGGCCCGCACGTCAGGGTCGGTGCCGGGGAATGAGATGTCGTCGATTGCGGCCCTCGCGTACAGCCCGGAGCCGCCGACCAGTATCGGCCGGACGCCGCGGGCCTGCAGATTGGCGATGCATTCGCGTGCCAAGGTCTGGAACCGGGCCACGCTCATCGCATCGTCGGGGTCGATGATGTCGATGAGATGATGAGGCACGGCGGACCGCTCCTCGGCCGTGGGCTTGGCCGTGCCGATGTCCATGCCGCGGTACATCTGGTAGGCGTCGGCGTTCACGATTTCGGCGCGCTCCCCCCGTTCGGCGAGGGCCCGGGCGATGGCGATGCCCAGCCCCGTCTTGCCGGAGGCGGTGGGACCGACGATCGAGACGACGCGGGGTAGGGCGCTCCCCCGGCCGTCCGTGTCTGCGGCCACTTCGACGGGAGGGGCAGCGACGGCGGGATCAGTGGCGCACATGGTAGGTCTGCCCGGCTTTCGGATCGGGGTCCGCGATGAGGTTGTGCCGTGCGGCGTGCGTGACCGTGGCGGTCACGAAATCGCCGATCTCGGGCATCGGCTCGCCCTCGGGCACGCCGACGTGCACGAGCACGCCGGTGCGTTCGCGCCCGGTCACGCGGTGCGTAGCGGCGTCCTTCTTACCCTGGGTGCCGGTGATCATCACCTCCACGTCGCGACCTTCGAACTTGGCCATCTCCTCCTCGGTGATGCGCTCCTGCAGCGCGACCAGACGCTCGAACCGCTCCTGCACCACATCCTTCGGCACCTGTTCCATCACGGCGGCCGGCGTGCCCGGGCGCGGCGAGTACTCGAAGGTGAACGCCGACGAGAACCGGGCCTCCTCCACGATGCGCATCGTCTCCTCGAAGTCCTCATCAGTCTCCCCCGGGAACCCGACGATAATGTCGGTGGAGATCTGCGCGTCGGGCATCGCCTCGCGTACCTTGCGCAGGATGTCCATGAACTTCGCCGTGCGGTAGGAGCGGCGCATGGCTCGCAGGATGCGGTCGGAGCCGGACTGCAGCGGCATGTGCAGCTGGTGCATGACGTTCGGGGTCTGCGCCATCGCGTCGATTACGTCGTCGGTGAACGCGGCCGGGTGCGGCGAGGTGAACCGGACGCGCTCCAGCCCCTCGATCGTGCCGCAGGCGCGCAGCAGCTTGGAGAACGCGTACCGGTCACCGATGCCGTAGCCGAAGGAGTTCACGTTCTGCCCCAGCAGCGTGACCTCCTTGGCGCCCTGCTCCACGCAGCGACGCACCTCGTCGAGGATGTCGCCGGGGCGGCGGTCGTGTTCCTTGCCGCGCGTGGTCGGCACGATGCAGAACGTGCAGGTGTTGTTGCACCCCACCGAGATCGACACCCAGCTCGACACCTTCGAGGCACGCACGGCCGGCAGCTGGCTCGGGAAATAGTCGAGTCTGTCGACGACCTCCACCTGCGGGGAGCCGGTGGCGCGATGCTGGTCGAGCAGACGCGGCAGCGAGCCGATGTTCTTGGTGCCGAACACGGCGGCGACCCACGGGGCGCGCTTGGCGATCCGCTCACGGTCGAGCTGGGCCATGCAACCGCCCACGGCAATCTGCAGGTTCGGATTGCGGCGGGTCAGTTCCGCCCACAGACCGACCGTGCCGTACATACGTTCCGCCGCGTTCTCGCGCACGGCGCAGGTGTTGAGCACGATCAGATCCACATCCTTGTCGGCCACCTGCTGTTCGGTGGCCGGCACATAGCCGTCCTGTTCCAACACACCGGCGATGCGTTCGGAATCGTGCACGTTCATCTGGCAACCGAGCGTGTGGATCGCGTACACGCCCTTGCCGCGCTCCCCCGCCGAGACACGAGGGTCGGCGGCGTCCGCCTGCTTCGAGGCGCGCTCCGCCTCGGTCATCATCGCTTCATCCATGAAACCCCATGCTAACCGAGAGCTCGGATTGAATAGGGCTATGATGGGGGACGTGATACTTGACCGACACAGCCGATTGAACTCCGCCGAACTCGAAGCGCGCCTGAAGGCGACGAACTTCGACGACGGGCAATTCCCCGTGGACCAGATCACCGAATTCGTCAATCTCATGCAGGTCTACGAGGGGGCGATGTATGAGATCAGCACCAAGCTGGAAGTGCTCGACGAGGAGTTCCAGGTGCGTTTCTCGCACAACCCGGTACACCACATCGAGCGCCGTCTCAAGTCGATCTCCTCGATCCTGGGCAAGCTCGAGCGCCGCGAACTGCCGAAGACGGTGGAATCCATCAAGGACAATCTCTTCGATGTGGCCGGCGTGCGCGTGATCTGCAACTACCGCGACGACGTGTACTCGGTGTCCAACTACCTGTCCGCACAGTCGGACATCCAGGTGCTGCGTGTCAAGGACTACATCAAGAACCCCAAGCAGAACGGGTACCGCAGCCTGCACGTCATCTACGCGGTGCCGGTGTTCCTCTCCTCGGGCGCGCACTACACCCCGGTGGAGGTGCAGTTCCGCACCATCGCGATGGATTACTGGGCCAGCCTGGAGCATGCGCTGCGCTACAAGACCGACCTGCCGGACGTCAAGCTGAGCGAGCATTCGCAGACGCTGCTGGACTGCGCGCGCAGCCTGCAGAACATCGAGGTGCAGATGCAGAACATCCACCGGGACATCAACGGCGCGCCGCAGGTGGACGAGGCCCCGCACTCCTGACGGTGAGGTGGCGTGGTGTTGCCGCACCGCGTTATTGCACCGTGTTGCCGTACGGCGTTGCCGTGCCGATTGCCAAGATTCTGTGCCCGCGGCGGAATTCTTCACCATTCGTTCAGCATCTCCCCGTACGATGGGGGAAATGCCGGCCATCCGGCCGGGTTGTTCCAAGGAGTGATGATGACTTTCGGCCAACAGCCGCAAGGCGGCAACGGCTATAACCAGCAGCCGCAGAACCAGTACCAGTACAACGCGCAGCAGTCGTACGCCTATGCGCCCAACGGCACCGCCGCCATCAACGCCCAGGCGACCTACGCCTTCGAGGAGGCGCAGCGCATCTCCGTCACGAAGGCCTATGGCGAGATGACCATCGGTCTGGTCATCACGGCCGTGGTGGCCGTGCTCGCGCAGATGAGCGGCGCCTATGTGGCGTTCCTCCAGGCCACCGGTCTGATCGGGTTCATCCTGTTCGCCGTGATGCAGGTGGGTCTGGCCGTGTTCCTCGGCGCCCGCATCATGAAGATCAAGTCGAGCACCGCCCGCGTGATGTTCTACGTGTATTCCGCGCTGATGGGCTTCACGCTGAGCTCGATCTTCATGATCTACGACCTGGGCTCGATCGGTCTGGCGCTGGGCATCTGCGCGGCGTTCTTCTTCGTGCTCACGATGTTCGGCATGACCACTAAAATCAACATGCTCAAGGCCGGCCCGATCCTGCTCGTCGGCCTGATCGTGCTCATTGTGGCCGAACTGCTGCTGACGTTCCTGTTCCCCGGGGATACGATGCTGATGGTCGTCTCCGCGATCGGCCTGGTGCTGTTCGCCGCCATGACCGTGCATGACGCCCAGCAGACGCGTGCCATCTTCAACGAATACGCCGGCTACGGGCCAGAGATGATCAAGAAGGTCTCGATCATCTGCGCGCTGAACCTGTATCTGGACTTCGTGAACATCTTCCTGTACATCCTTCAGCTGCTGGGCAACAGGGACTGACCTGACCCGCCATGACGGTGGCGGATGTTCGAGACGTCGCCGTCGCCGTAGGGGCCGCATCCATCCGGATGCGGCCCCTATTCGTTTCGGTACGGCACACAGACGCTCCTCGGCGCATATAACGACGAAACGCCGACGGAACGATTGGATGACGATAATCGCCATGTCCGATACGATGACCCATGGCTGTTCCGCGGCATCGCCGCAGCGCCCCCATCCATCCCCCTGTCTTCGTTCTAAGGACCGCCATGACCTCCATCCGTCGACCGCGCGCCCTGGCCTGCATAGCCCTGCTGGTGCTGTTGGGCTTCTCGTTGGGATTCTCCGAATTCACCGTCATCGGCATCGAACCCGAACTCGCCGAGGCATTCGATGTGCCGCTGGCGCGCGTGGGTGAACTCATCAGCTTCTTCTCCGTGGCCTACGCGGTGCTCACGCCGTTGCTGGCCGTATCGACCGGCAGGTTCCGCCGGTTCACGCTGCTGATCGTCTACGTGGCATTGTTCTGCGTCTCCAACATCATGATGACTTTCGCACCGACCTTCGAGGTGCTGCTGGCCGCCCGTATCCTGCTCGGCGCGGTCTCAGGCGCCCTGCTGGCCGTCGGCGTGACGTTCATCCCCGAGCTGGTGGGCGTGCATCGCATGTCGATGATGATCTCGGTGGTGTATGCGGCGTTTTCCGTGGCGATGGTGGTGGCCACGTCGGTCGGCAAGATCGTGGCCGAGGTGCTGGATTGGCATGCGGTGATGATCATCGCGCTGGTGCTGGCGCTGGCGGTCAGCGCGGCCATGCTGGCGGTGCTCCCCCGGCACGGTTCGACCGATGAACCGGCCACGGTTCGGGAGCAGGCCGGACTGCTGACGGAGCCGCAGATCCTCGTCGGCATCGCGATCTTCCTGTTCGGTGTCGGCTCGGTCTACGTGTTCTACGGGTACGTCACCCCGTATCTGGAGGATGTGCTGGGCATGGACGCGGTCGGCGCGAGCATGACCCTGATGGTGTACGGCGTCATGTGCTTCGTCTCCAACCTGATCTCCGGCTGGGTGGATCTGAGCTACGGTATGAAGGCGCTGCTGGTCGTATTCCCGGTTCAGGCGCTGTTCCTAGTGGCGCTGTTCCTGGTCAGCCCCACGATGCCGTGGTCGTTGGTGCCGGTCATGTTGGTGGGCCTGTCCATGTACGTGGTCTCGGTCTCCTGCATCTCGCTGTTCATGCGCGTGGCGCGCGAGCGCCATCCGAAGGCGATGGTGCTGGCCAGCTCGCTGGAGCCGATGGCGTTCAACATCGGCATCGCCTTCGGCACGGCCATCGGCGGTGCCGTGGTCTCCGGCCCGGGACTGCGGTACGTCGGTCTGGTCGGGGCGCTGTTCTCATTGGTGGCGGCCGGATTCGTGCTGCTGACGCTGCTCATCGACCGCAAGGTACGCTAAAACCGACGTTGCCGGAATAAGGCTATTCCGGCAACTCGATTCACAGCTCGAAGGTATGTGAGATCACCGGCGCGTCATCATCGAACGAAATCAGATCGCGCACCTGAACCTCCACAGGCGAGGAATCCTCCAGCACGTAACCGAGTGATACGGTGCCGGTAGCGTTTGGCTGCAGTTCGGCAAGATACGAGTTCGCGTCGTATCCTTCCGGAGCTTCCGCGTAAACGGCCGTATCCAGCCCATGGCCGTTCTGGAAGACGCTCGCTTGAAGCGCCGATGCGAACGATGCGTTGGAATCCGTCGTGTTCGTCCATTCGAACGTCACCAACACGGTGGGATTGCCCTCATAATCGTTCCCGCTGGATACCGCGGATATAAGACGTACGTGGGCGGATTGCAGATCACCCTCCGAATCCTGAACCGGTGCAGTCTCAGTCCGTCCGCCTTCGGCGCCTGAGGTGCCGGCACCCTGCCCCTGCTGCGAAGACCCTGCACCCAGCGCTTCGTCGACGGCATCGACCGCGGCCTGCTGCATAGCCAAGGTGATGACGATGCCCAGCACCGACAACACGACCGCGACAACCGATAGCACTTTGCCATCCCGCTTGCTGCGAAATGCGGCCACGGTGCCGACAAGTGCCAACACGGCACCGACGAATCCCAACACAGCCGCGGCATTGTTGATGATTGGCATGAAGCTCAGTATCACGGCGATGATGCCGAGAATCAACCCCACAACGCCACATATCGTGATGCCTCGATTGGCTCGTTGTCCCGATCCCACATCCGCCACGGGCTGCGGTGTTCCATGCTCATCCATGTTGTTTCCTTCTTTCTCGTCGCCTTCGGTGAAACGAATATCATGAACCCGAATAGGTACGATTGCCACGCTACGAGATAATGCAGGAAACCGATACTGGACGAACGGTCATTTCCATTCGCCCTTTCGGACAGTCGGTTATGCCCCGCCGCACCATGGCGGATCAATGAGGGATGCCGATAATGGTGACTATGAGCAATTCCGATTTCCGTGACCGCAATCGCCCACAGGGCAGCCGGCCGTCCGGCGCAACGCCAGACGATGAGGTGCCGGTTCACGGTACCCGGAGAAGCAGCCTGGCGATGGTTCCCATAGCCATCTTCATGTGTCTGGCGCAAACGTCCTTCGCCGCTGCCCGCTATGGAAGTTCGGATCCGCAGTTTCTCTGGTTCATGTTCTCCACGCTTGCTGCCATTCCTTCGGGATTGCTGCTGCTCGCCAGGGACCGCCACCCCGAAGCGGTCTTCTGGGGGTCATGCACACTGGTCATCGCCTTCCCCTTCGATTCGATGCTCGCCCTGATGGCCATGGCCTCGCTGCTCGCCCGGCGATCCTCGCGCACGGTCATGGTGCGCGCCATCGTGGCCGGCGGAGCGACCGCCCTGGTCGCCCAGTTGCGTGACGCGCTCAATCCGCCCGACGCATCGCTATGGCACGTGTTCTTCGCCAAACCCCACACCGGCGGCGCTACCGGCACTCCCCTGGTGATGTTGGTCGGGGAGACGCCCATCATCATCACGGCCGCAGTCGCCGCGCTCATCTCCACCGCCATCGCGGCGCTTGTCGGCTTGCACCTGCGGTCCAAGGCCATCGCAGCCTCGGCCGAAGCCAAGGCCGATGCCGCCGCCAGCCAGGCGTACACCCTGCAGGCCGACCTGAACAACCAGCAGCTCGCCGACGCCATCGCGGCGGAGGCGCACGACACCCTCGCCCATTCCCTGTCGCTCCTGGCGTTGAATGCCAGCGCGCTGCAGGCCGAATCGGACAAACTGCGCACCATGACGCAGTCGAGCGAGGACGCCGTCCGCACCCACGCCGATTCCATCGCCCAACAGGCGCAGCAGATCCGCAGACAGGCGGCGGGCGCGCTAGATGAGGCCCACACAATCATCGACATGCTCCGGCATCCCGATCAGGCGTACGTCCAGCTGGCCCCGTCCGACGACACGGCCCTCACCCGGGAATCGCTCAACGAGCTCATCACCGACGCGCGCCAGGCCGGCATGCGCGTGGATACCTGGATCGACATCCAGCAGCTCAGCGAGCTGGACGATGCCCTCGGCAAGATCGCCTACCGCACTATCCAGGAGGGATTGACCAACGCCCGCAGGCATGCGCCCGATGCGCCCGTCGCCCTCCAAGTCGATGCGCTCCCCAGCTCCGGCGTGCATATCCATATCAGCAATCCGCTGACCGCCGACGAACGCACCCGACCCGACCGGGCCGGCAGCGGACTGACCGGCATCGCCGCCCGAATCCACAGCGCCGGCGGCACCTGCGCCTACGGCGCCGACGAACGGGGCGTGTTCCATATCGACGCCCGTCTGCCCTGGATCCGCAACGGTGCCGAACAGCAGCCGAACGTTGCCGGCCTGGCCTAGGATACAACCGTGAGCGAGTTGGAAGACAGCCGTCCGATCCGTGTGAGCGTGGTGGACGACGACCCGATGATCTGTCAGGCGATGGGTCTGATTCTCAATGATTATTCCGAAGGCCGCATCACCGTCATATCCACGTCGGTCGATGGGGGCGCGGCGATCGAGCGCGCGGAACGGGAGCATCCGGACGTGGTGCTCATGGACATCGCCATGCCGGGAATCGACGGCATTGAGGCAACACAGCGGTTGCGCGCCCTGCGCCCCGCCCCTCATGTGCTCGTCCTCACCTCGCTGAGCCCAGCCGACACGGTCGAACGCGCGGTCGAGGCCGGCGCGGAGGGGTTCGTGTCCAAGACGGACGCACCTGACGAGATCATCCGACACGTGATCGGCGTCTGCAAAGGCGCGCCCCAATTCAATTCGGCAAGCCAGCGGCAACTGATCGGCGGGCTCAGCCGGCAACGGCCGCAATCCCGTCGCGATGAGGCACGGGCCCTGCTGGACACGCTGCCCGCGCGCGAGCGCGAGGCCGTCATACTGGCCGCCGAGGGCTGCACGAATGCGGAGATCGCCCAACGCATGTTCATCTCCGAGCGCACAGCCAAGGCGCATCTGTCCTCGGCAGCGGACAAGCTGTGCATGGGGCGCGTGCAGATGGCACGGCTCGTGGAGCGCGCCGACCTTCCCGAACAACGCTGAACGGCAGGCCGTACTCCTTCAGTGGGCGGATTGTTCGTTCAGTGGGCGGGCTATGGCAAAGCCTCGGCTTGGAATGGAGCCATTTTCAGCCATATCTCAAGCCGAGGCTTCATGATAGGGCGCCCACTGAAGCGTTCATCCGCCCACTGAAGAGCATCAGTCAGCCTTGGTTCGTCGTCGCCCAGGATATCCGCCTGCTGAATGGCGGGGCCTGCGGGAATCAGGCTTGGGCGGCCTTCCAGGCGCGGTATTCGGCGGCCTTGGCCTGCCAGTATTCGCGGTCCTTCTCGCCGATCTCACGGATGACGCGGCACGGGTTGCCGACGGCCACCGAATGGGACGGGATGTCCTTGGTCACCACCGATCCGGCGCCGATCACCACGTCATCGCCGATCGTCACGCCCGGGCAGACCGTCACGCCGCCGCCGACCCAGACGTCGTTGCCCACCGTGATCGGCTTCGCGTATTCCAGCCCCTTCACGCGCCGTTCGACGTCGAGCGGATGGCCCGCCGTGTAGAAGCCGCAGTTCGGCGCGATGAAGACGTTGTCGCCGAACGTCACCTTCGCGCAATCGAGGATGACCGTGTTGTGGTTGGCGAAGAAGTTGCGCCCGATCTCGATGTTGTAGCCGTAGTCGCNNCGCCGATCGTCACGCCCGGGCAGACGGTCACGTTGCCGCCGAACCAAACGTCGCTGCCGATGGTGATGGGCAGACCGCCCTCCATGACCTCGTTGCGCACCCCGGCGTCGATCGGATGGTACGGGGTGTACAGGCCGATGCGGGGGCCGAAGAACACGTTGTCGCCGATGGTGATCGGGGCGACGTCCAGGAAGATGCAGTCCATATTGGCGT
>NZ_DGVO01000030.1:0-32463 GCF_002394995.1 Bifidobacterium sp. UBA4282 | reverse complement strand
AACCATATTGGCGTAGAAGTTCCTGCCGATGCGCGTGTTCGAGCCGTAGTCGCAGTTGAACGGCGTCTCGATGAAGGAACCCTCCCCCAGTTCGGCGAACAACTCGCGGAAGAGCGCCATGCGCTCGTCGAGCTTGTCATAGTCCATCGTGTTGATCGCATGCACAAGGCGGCGTTTGCGCATGTTGGCCGCGCCGAGTTCCGGGTCGGCCGCCACATACAGTTCGCCGGCGAGCATGCGTTCCTTTTCGCTGGTGTAATGCGTCATGCACACCATGCAACACCATCGCGCGATGCAACACGCCGACATAATGACAACGTTTGCATATTTAAGGAAGACATCGCGGGCTTACGCCGCAGCGCAAGCCCCGACACAGTCGACGATTGCCAAGCATAATCCAGTTATTCGAGGACATACCTCGTATGCAGGGAGAAGAATCGAAGCACTCCCGACTATCGCGCAGTCGCAGGGTGCTGCGCACGAACAACGCGGGACGGATGCTCACGGCCCGCGATGAAACCCTCCCCCGACAGAGAAAATGAATATCCGCCCGGCGAACAGGAGTAGGGTTCGCCGGACGGATATTGGCCCGATCAGCCGCGCCTACGCCTCAGGTAGCCGCGCACCATCAGCGCCTCGGCGCCGATCAGCAGCAAGCCGATCACCGCATCGACGCCGATCACCGCCATCTTCCACGGTTCGAGACCGGTGTTCGGTGTGCCGTTCTCGTACACCCAGCTGTTCACCACGGTGTAGAGGATGTGGCGACTCGCCTCGCGCAGGTATTGCACGGTGCTGGCGTCGGAGGTGTCCTGCGGCACGTTCGGGCCCGAGCCATAGGTGGAGAGCATCGCATCCACGCCGTTGGCGAGCGCCGCGTCGGCGTTCATGAAGCCGTGGCCGTTGTCCCGGAAGTAATCGGAGATGGTCATGCCCTTGAAGCCCCACTCATCACGCAGCACGGTCTGGAGCAGATTGCTCCACTCGCCGGCCCACTTGACACCGATGTAGTTCCACGAGACCATCAGCGCCTGCGCGCCGCCGTCCTTGACGCCCATTTCGAAGGGCTTCAGGTAGATCTCACGGATGGCCTGTTCGTTCGACCACACGCACACCATCTTGGAATTGCCGTCGTACAGGGCGAAATGCTTGATGAACGCATAGACGCCCTGGCTCTGGCATCCTTGGATGGCCGCGGTGGCCATGATGCCGGAGAGCGTGCCGTCCTCCGAGTAGAACTCATAGTTGCGGCCGCCGAAAGGGCTGCGGTGGATGTTCACGCCCGGCGCGTACCATCCGGCGATGTTCATCTCGCGGCACATACGCCCCATCATCTCGCCGTAGTCATGGACCAGGTCGGGGTTCCAGGTCATCGCGATGAGCGTGGCCACGCCGAAACCGATCGAGCCGTCGCCGGTGAAGTTGTTGTTGATGGCGGCGGGGCCGTCGGCGTCGGTGACCTGCACCTTGCCGATCGATTCGACGGCCGGGGTCTGGTAGCCGGCGAGCGAGGTCAGCTGGACCATATCGTCGACGCTCATCTCATCGAGCAGTTCGTCCCACTGCGGGTCATCGATGTCCACGCCGCGCAGATCGGCGAGCTGCACGCTGTTCCTGGCACCGGTGGTCGGCATCTGCGCGTCCGGGTCGAGATAGGTCGTGTAGTCGAAGTTCTCGTTGATGTGGTACTGTGCGCGCAGGTCGTCGGGCAGGACGTCGCTGCCCTTGGCGGCGGCCTCCTCGTAATTGGCGAAGTGATCGGCACGCGACAAATACGGCAGGTCGCCGTTCGCGTCATCGAACTCGTTGACGGCGGCGACCAGGTCGCCGTTGTGGGTATTCTCGCCGTTGTAGACGATGTCGTCGTCGACGGTCCAGACGCGACTGTCGAGTTCGGTATGGGAATCGGCGTTGATGGAGATGGTGTAGTCGCCCGCCTCCAGCACCCACGCCTTGGCATCCTCGTAATCATAGGAGGCCAGGTCGTCGGGGGTGAAGGTGAAGTCGATGGTCTGCGATTCACCCGGTTCGAGCAGGTCGGTTTTCTGCTCGTCCAGCAGGTTGGCGGTGGCCTTCTCGATGCCGCCGTTGGTATAGGGCGGGTTGTAGTAGACCTCGACCACGTCCTTGCCTGCCGCATCGCCGGTGTTGGTGACGGTCACCTCGAATGAGAGTTCGTCGCCGTTCTCGGCGATGTCGCCCATGCTCTGATCGAACGTGGTGTAGCTCAGGCCATGGCCGAACGGGAACTGGACGACCGAATCGTAATCGATCAATCCCTCATCTGCGGCGGTCTCGTAGAACTTGTATCCCACGTAGACGCCCTCGGTGTAGTCAAGGTACGCGGGAGAGAAGTCCTGCGGCACACCGGCGTTCATGCCCTGGACGGTCATGTCCTTCATGTTGCTGTAGTCGGTTTTGACCGCACTGTTCCACCACGGCGTTCGGGTCATGTCGTAGACGAGCGTGTCGGCGGTCCGCCCGGAGGGGTTGACCTCGCCGTTGAGGATGCGTCCGAGTGCGCTGAAGCCGGCATGGCCGGGGCCGGGGCACCAGATGGCGGACTTGATCTGCTCGTGCTGGTCGAGGAAGCCGAGTTCCATCGGGTTGGCGCTGTTGACCAGCACGATGACGTTGTCGAAGTTCCCGCAGACCATGTCCACCAGGTCCTCTTCGGTTTGGGAGAGCTTGAGGTAGTGTTCTCCAGCCTCGAAGTCCTGATACTCGGTGGAGTTGGACTCGAATTTGGCCTGGCTCACGTCGGTCGGCAGGTCGTTCTGGCCTTCGCTGGCCGCACGGGAGAACGTGATGATCGCCACGTCGGAGAAATCCCTGGCACCGTCGATGAGCTCCTGCGGATAGGAGTCGACCGGGGGTTCGGGCAATGACCAGCTCTGCTTGTTGATCGACATCTCCGGACGGTCGCTGTATTCGGCGTAGAAGTCGGCAAGATCCTGGTTGACCTGGAATCCGGCGTCCTCCAGGCTCTGCTGGATCGAAACCTTCTCATACAGGTCGTTGATGCCGCCGGAGCCGCCGCCCGCATAGGCGGGATTCTCCGAAGCCCAACCGAACAGGTTGATGGAATCGACGCCGTCCAGCGGCAGCAGGCCGTCGTCGTTCTTCAACAGCACGAATCCTTCCTCGGCGATCTGCTCGGAGAGCTGCTTGGCCTCCTCCGTGGTGCCCTCGCTGACCGTAGCCTTCTCGCCGAACGTCATGCCGATCAGCGTGGACATCGGGATCAGCACGATGAGATTGACCACCACCACGATCGAAAGAATCGCCCCCAACAGCGCATTGCCGCGGACCAGACCACGCAGCGGCCTGCCGATCCAGTGGGCGCCGATGGCGACCGCAACCGCAATCACCAGCAGTACGCCCAAGGCGACCAGATACCATTTGCAGGTCTGCAGGACGCCGATGACGTCCTCCATGTTAATGCCTACCATCCTGTCTCCTTTGCTCAGGCGAATCCGACGGCAGCGTCGGACCGCTGTTCCTATGGAAAGCGTGCGGGGCGATCCCTGCGGATATCGGAATCGTTCCGCCGTTGGAGCCAGTACAGCAGAATCATGGAGTCGATGCGGAGCAAACGCACCGTTCTGTCATGCGATGGACAAATTCTGCACCCACGCCCGGTCGCAATCCGGGCGTGGCACCGCGAAAGCGGGCGGGCATTGACGGCCGGAGCCGCACGACGGCCCGCCGACGCGTCAGGACCGACGGCCGGCATTCACGTACGAGGCGAAGGCCTGCTTGAATGCGGTGCGTCGGGGACGGCTGATCGGCAGTCGATCGCCGTTGGACATGATGGCTTCATGCTCCTCCACGGCGGTCACATGCGCCAGATTGACCAGATATCCGGAGTTCGCGCGCACGAAGGCGTGATCGAGCTCGATCAGTCGCTCCTCGAACCGGACGATTGAGCAGACGATCTGCATATTGCCGAGCATCGTGTGCAGGATGGTGCGATGCTTCACCGAGTCGACGTAGATGATTTCATCAAGCCGGACACGACGAATCCGTCCGCCGGACATGATCAGGATCGTCCGATGCTCGCTGGCGCGCCGCGCCTCCAGGCACCGGGTCATAGCACGCTCGAACACCTCATAGGATGGCGGTTTGAGGATATAGGACATCGCATTGATCTCATAGCCGCCGACTGCATACGCGTCGGTCAGGGAGACGAGGATCACCTCCACCGCATCGTCCACCGCACGGATCCGGCGCATCACACCGAGCCCGTCGATGCCGCCCAGATCCACGTCGATGATGATGACGTCCCAATCAGTGGTGTATGCGGCGATGAACGCGTCGCCATCGTCGAACACGGTGACGTCCAGCGCCTTGCCCTGCTCGGTCTCATACCGTCGGCACAGACCGGTCAGGATCGCCTGGCACGCCGGGGCGTTATCGACGATGGCAACGCGGACCATGTCCCCTCCTTCAACGAATCAGATGGACAACAGTCTGCCATCGTCGCAATGCAACACGCCGCAACATCCGTATACGCTCCGCCCGTCAGGCTGACACGACTGCGGATTGCCGCATGGTCGTAAGGCTTCCGCCTCATAACGGGAAACGCCCGCCCCGCAGGCATGGGGCAGGCGTTTCGGCGTATGGTGGCTTCCGCGTCAGCGCTTCATCAGGTTGCGCAGCACGTACTGCAGAATGCCGCCGTTGCGGTAGTAGTCGGCCTCACCGGGCGTATCGATGCGCACGATCGCGTCGAATTCGACCACGGTGCCGTCGGTCTTGGTGGCGGTGACGTGCACGGTCTTCGGGGTCTCGCCGACGTTCAGCGCCTCGATGCCGGCAATGTCATAGGTCTCCGTGCCGTCCAGCCCCAGCGAGGCGTAGGATTCGCCCTCGGGGAACTGCAGCGGCAGCACGCCCATGCCGATCAGGTTCGACCGGTGGATGCGTTCAAAGCTTTCGGTGATCACGGCCTTCACGCCGAGCATCATCGTACCCTTGGCCGCCCAGTCGCGCGAGGAGCCGGTGCCGTACTCCTTGCCGGCCAGCACGACCAGCGGCACGTCATGCACCTGGTAGTCGCGCGAGGCCTCGTAGATGGTCGTCGGTCGCCCGGCCAGGAAATCATAGGTGTAGCCGCCCGGGGTGACCTCCTGCCCGACCGAGGCGAGCAGCTGGTTGCGCAGACGGATGTTGCCGAACGTGCCGCGTACCATGACCTCGTGGTTGCCACGGCGGGAACCGTACGAGTTGAAGTCCTTCGGCTCGACGCCGCGGTCGGTCAGATACCGGCCGGCGGGGCTGTCGGCCTTGAACGCGCCGGCAGGCGAGATGTGGTCGGTGGTCACCGAATCGCCGAGCAGCGCCAGCACGCGGGCGCCGTGGATGTCGCGCACCGGCTCGGGATCCGCGCCCATGCCGTCGAAGAAGGTCTGCCGGCGCACGTAGGTGGAGGCCTCGTCCCAGGCGAACAGGTCGCCCTCGGGCACGTCGAGGCCGCGCCAGCGCTCGTCGCCGTCGAACACGGAGGCGTAGTCCTTCAGGAACATCTCACGGCTGACCGTGCCGTTCACCACGGCCTCGACCTCGGCGTTGGTGGGCCAGATGTCCTTGAGGAACACGGGCCTGCCCTCCGGGTCCGTTCCCAGCGGCTCGGTGGCGAAGTCGAAGTCCATCGTGCCGGCGAGCGCGTAGGCGATGACCAGCGGCGGCGAGGCCAGGTAGTTCATCTTGACGTCCGGCGAGATGCGCCCCTCGAAGTTGCGGTTGCCCGACAGCACGGCCGTGACGGTCAGGTCGTTGGCGTTGATGGCCTCGGAGATCTCGGGCAGCAGCGGCCCGGAGTTGCCGATGCAGGTAGCGCAGCCGTAGCCGACGAGCTGGTAGCCCAGGGCGTCCAGGTCGTCCTGCAGCCCCGCGGCCTTGAGGTAGTCGGTGACGACCTGGGAGCCCGGTGCCAGCGAGGTCTTGACCCACGGCTTGGGGCTCAGGCCCTTGGCCACCGCGTTGCGGGCGATCAGTCCGGCGGCGATCATCACCGAGGGGTTCGAGGTGTTCGTGCAGCTGGTGATCGAGGCGATGGCCACGGCGCCGTTCGTCAGGGCGAAGTCGCCGCGGAAGTCGGTATGGACCGGCACGGGTTCGGTGACGGTGTCGGCGGTCTCGTACATCGGCAGCGCCGCCTCGAACGCCTGCTTGGCCGAGGACAGTTCGATGCGGTCCTGCGGGCGCTTGGGTCCGGCGATGGAAGGGATGACCGAGCCGAGGTCGAGTTCGAGGTACTCGGAGTAGGTCGGCTCCACATAGCCGGGTGCAGTGGCATCTCCCCACAGCTTGTTCGCCTTGGCGTACGCCTCGACCAGGGCGACCTGCTCCTCGGAACGGCCGGTCAGGCGCAGGTAGTCGAGCGTGACGTCATCGATCGGGAAGATGCCGCAGGTCGAGCCGAATTCCGGCCCCATATTGCCGATGGTGGCGCGGTTGGCCAGCGGCACGGAGGCGATGCCCTCGCCATAGAATTCCACGAACTTGCCGACGACGCCGTGTTGGCGCAGCATGTCGGTGATGGTCAGGACCACGTCGGTGGCCGTGACGCCCTCCGGGATGGCGCCGGTGAGCTTGAAGCCGACGACGCGCGGCACCAGCATGGAGATCGGCTGGCCGAGCATGGCGGCCTCCGCCTCGATGCCGCCGACGCCCCAGCCGAGCACGCCCAAGCCGTTGACCGTGGTGGTGTGCGAGTCGGTGCCGACGCAGGAATCAAGGTAGGCCAGCTCGCGGCCGCCGGGGGCCGCCGCGGCCTGGCGCATGACGACCTGCGCCAGGTATTCGATGTTGACCTGGTGGATGATACCGGTACCCGGCGGCACCACGCGGAAGTTCCTGAAGGCCTGCTGCCCCCAGCGCAGGAACTGGTAGCGTTCGCGGTTGCGCCGGTATTCGATGTCCATGTTGCGTTCGATGGCATCGGCCACGCCGTAGTTGTCGATCTGCACCGAATGGTCGATGACCATGTCGGACTGCACCTGCGGGTTGATGACCTGCGGGTCGCCGCCCAGGGCCTTGACCGCGTCGCGCATCGTGGCCAGATCGACCACGCAGGGCACGCCGGTGAAGTCCTGCATGACCACGCGGCTGGGCGTGAACTGGATCTCATGGCTGGGCTCGGCGTCCGGATCCCAGTCGAGCAGCGCCCGCACATGGTCGTCGGTGATGTTCGCGCCGTCGATATTGCGGACCAGGTTCTCGACCAACACCTTCAGCGAGTACGGCAGATGGTCGATGCCGTCCAGATTGTCGATGCGGTAGTAGTCGTATGCCTTGCCCGCCACGTTCAACGTGGACAGTTGGCTGTCGCGCAGTGCCATGAATCCCTCCGAGCGTCAGGGGCGAGACGCGGGCCGGATGCGGAACGCCTCGCCATCGATACACCGCATTCCACGGTACCGTGTCCGTGTCCCGGCTCTGGCGTGTCGGCTTGTCATGTGAGACAATCCGGCGTCTGTTCCTCAGCGTTCGGCATGGCGATGCTCCACGATCCGCCACACCTTGGGTACGGCGAACAGGCAGAGCGCGAAGATGACCGCGGCCATGGCCAGCGCCACCAGCGTGGCGACCAGCGTCCGGCCGGTCGGCAGCTGCAATGCGAAGAACGAGGCGACGAACGGGATGCACGCGCCGATCACGCCGGCCGCCGCGAAGCAGGCCACCAGAATCCCCCGCCAGGAACGCAACGGCTTGGCCACGCGCGCCAGCATGAACACGCCCATGACGAACAGGATGATCGCGCAGGTGGCGCGCAGCGAGACCAGATCCGCGTCCGACCCGGACACGTCCCATCCCATGATGCCCGGCAGCACCCAAGCGGCCAGCAGCACCGACAGCGCCGTGGCCAGACCACCGGGGAGCGCGAAATGCACCACACGCTTGAGGAACCCGGGGATATAGCGTCTGGTGTTCGGGGCCAACGCCAGGATGAACGCGGGCGCGCCGATGGTCAGCGCACCGATGTAGGTGATATGCCGCGGCAGGTACGGATACGGGATCTGCGTGAGGACCACGCCGAGCGAGATCAGCGCCGAGTACACGGTCTTGACCAGGAACAGGCTGGCCACGCGCTCCATGTTGGCCATCACCTGGCGGCCTCGCGCCACCACGTCAGGCAGATGGGAGAACTTCGAATCGACCAGCACCACCTGCGCCACGGCCTTGGTGGCCGGGGCGGCGTTGCCCATCGCGATACCCAGATCGGCCTCCTTGATGGCGAGCGCATCGTTGACGCCGTCGCCGGTCATCGCCACCACATGCTCGCCGGCGTGCAGCGCCTGCACGATGGCCTTCTTCTGATCGGGCAGCACACGTCCGAGCACGTCCACATGCTCCAGCACGCGGGCCATCTCATCGATGTCCTCGGGCAGCTCACGGGCGTCCATCGCCACGGGGCGGCGGTCCCCGGTCAGGCGCACCTTGGCGGCGATCGCCCCGACCGTGGCGGGGTTGTCTCCCGAGATGACGCGGCAGCGCACACCCTGGTCACGGAACCAGGCCAGCGTCTGCTCGGCATCGGCGCGGATGCGTTCCGAACAGATCACCAACGCCACCGGCCGGGCCTCCGGGAGCAGTCGCGGCTCGTCCGCCAACGAAGGCTGCCCGGACCCATCGGTCTGCGTCGTCGGCTCCATGAGCCCGGCGGGAAGATGCGCCACCAGCAGGACACGGTCGCCGTCGGCGGCGTAGGCGTTGGCCTGATTCAGGACATCGGCGTGGTCGCCGTCCAACGCCGCCAGGATGACCTCCGGCGCGCCCATGTACCACAGCCCTCCGGGCACGGCGAACGACGACGGTTGGCCAGCCTCGCTCGCGGCCGCGCCGACCAGCCCGTACCCCTGCTCGGGGTAGGCGACGGCGCTCCATTTGCGGGCCGAGGAGAACGGGACGCGCGTCTCGATGCCGGCGGGAGCGTATCCCCGCTCCCCCAACGCCTCAAGGATCGCCCGGCCGGTGCCGTTGGGCTGCTCCTCGTAGGCCAGGTCATATAATGCCTGCAATACGCTGTCCTCCTGCGGATGCCCGGAGGCCTTATCCGGGCCTGCGGCCGCCGCATCGGCGTCCAGCATGACCAGACGGTTGAACGCGATGCCGCCGTCGGTGATGGTGCCGGTCTTGTCCAGGTTCAAACTGTCCACGCGGGCGAGCGTCTCCACCGATTCAAGTTCCTGCACCAGCGTGTTCTTGCGGGCCAGACGGATTGCGGCGAGCGCGAAGTTCAGCGAGGTGAGCAGCACCAGGCCTTCGGGGATCATGCCCACCACGCCCGCCACGGCCGAGACGACGGCCTGGCGCCATTCGCCGGTGGCGATGGCCACGCCCCATCCGCCGACGGTGTTGATCTGCGACCAGACGAGCAGTGCGCACAGGGGCACGACCAGGAAGGTCATGAATTTCAGGATGGTGTTGATGCCCTTGTTCAGGTCGGAGACGGTTTTCTTGTAGACCTTGGCCTGGGCGGTCAGCGTGGCCGCGTAGCTGTGCTCGCCCACGGCGTTCACGCGGACGAGCGCCATGCCGGACACCGCTGTGGACCCCGAGTAGATCTGGTCCCCCTCGGTTTTGCGTACCGTGCGCGACTCGCCGGTCAGCATCGACTCGTCGAGCTCCAGCCCCCAGCTTTCGATGATCTGCGCGTCGGCCGGCACCTGCTCGCCGGAACGGATCCACACGACGTCGTCGAGCACGATCCGGTCGTGCGGCACCTCGACGTCCCGGCCCTCGCGGCGCACCAGGAAGTCCGACGCCACCAGGATCGAAAGCCTGTCCAGCGTGCGCTTGGCACGCAGCTCGGTGACGATGCCGATACCGGTGTTGATGATGATGACGAATCCGAACACCGCGTCACGCCAGGATCCGGTGAGCAGCACCAGCACCATGGCCGCCAGGATGATGCCGTTGAACAGGGTGAAGACGTTGGCCCGGATGATCTCCGCCAACGAACGCGACGTGGAATCCTTGACCTTGTTGGTCCGTCCGGATTCCACGCGGGCCTCGACCTCGGCACGGCTCAGGCCGCGCTCGGCGGTGGCGGGCATGGAGGGGGCGTCATTGGGTGTGCTCATGTCATCCTTTGCGTTTCGTGCGTACAACGGTCACTATCCATTATTGGCCGCAGCCGTCCGGCGATGGTACATATCTACCCTGATTCTTCCCTGAGCGTCCCGCGGCCGCCATCGTCCGCAGGGGTGATGTCCCGTTGCGTCAGTCGGTGACCGACGTGCTGACCATCATGGTCTTCTCGTGCGGCAGATCGTCGATGACGGTCATCACCGCGTCGTCGATCGGCGTGGCGTCCATCGCGCGGTCGTTAACGGTCAGCGCCGCCGCATACAGCGTGTCATCAGGCAGCTCCCCCACCGGGTTGAGCAGCGCCACCGGTATGCCCGCCCCACGGGCGTCGCCGAGCGCGTCGTCCCAGCCCCCGGCCGTGTCGTCGGTGATGTCGGGGCGGCTGACGACGATGATCGCCACCTGCCGTTCGGCCATATCCCTGACGCCCTGCTGCGCCGTGCCCTGTGCGTCGTCGACCCCGTCCGTGGACAGGTAGGAGGTCCGCAATCCGGACGCGTCGAACGCCTGCAGCACGATCCGGTCGAAGTCCGGCTGGTCGGATCCGATGAAGCCGATGACCACGTCGCCCCGGTCCAGTCCGTCGAACGCCACGTCGGGCTCCTGCTCCTGGGTGTCCCCGACGGCCTTGCCGGGCGGTGTGCAGGCGGGCAGCGCCAACGCCAGCGCGGCGGTGGCGGCCACGCCCATGATGCGGCGAAACAGGTGTGTCATGGCTCCGTCCTCGGGTTATTCCGCGCGTCGGAACAGGGCAACCGTCTCGACGTGATGGGTCATCGGGTAGATGTCGAAGGCGCGGATATCGGCCAGCTCGTATCCCAAGCCGGTCAGCGTGCCGGTGTCACGGGCCAGGCTCGTCGGGTCGCAGGCGATGTAGACGATGCCCCGCGGCCCGGCCGCGGCGATCTGGCGGCACGCCTTGGCCCGTGCGCCGGCCCGGGGCGGGTCGAGGACCACCACATCGGGGTGCGACAGGTCGTGCGGCACACGGTTCAGGACCGTGGAGACGTCGCCGCACCGCGCGTCGACGGCGGTGATGCCCACGCGGCGCAGGTTGCGTTGCGCGTTGCGCACCGGGATCCTGCCGCCTTCGACGCTGAGCATGCGCGTGCGATCGGCCGCCAGCGTGGCCAGCGGCAGCGTGAACAGGCCGGAGCCGGAATACAGGTCCCAGAGCGTGGCGGCGTTCGCGCCATCGAGCACGCCGCGCACCAGCGTCAGCACATGGTTGGCCAGCGCGATCGGTGCCTGGCGGTGCATCTGCCAGAAGCCCGCGGCGTCCACCGTGTATCGGAACTCGTGCCCGTCGACGTCCACCGTCTCCTCAAGCTCCCGCGAGCCGTCGCGCAGCTCGCCGTCGACGAGGACGGCATGGTTGGCCCCGTCGTCCGGAGGCGCCGCCCCCGCCGCAGGGCGCGGTTCGGGCACGGCGATGCGGATCTGCGAGCCAGGTTCGAAGCCGCCGTCCCAGACGTGGCATTCGTCGGCGACGTCGAGCAGTGCGCGGCTCGCCAACGGCATCGTGTCGATTGGCACGCGGACGTGGGTGCCGCGGCGGCGCATCGAGGGACGGCCCTGGTCATCGGCGATCATCTCGATGCGGGTGCGCCAGTTGAGGCCCCCGGTCTCTAGGTCGCAGGCCATGCGTTCGATCGGCACGTCCTCAAGCTCGATATGCCCCAGACGGCTCATCTGCTCGCCGATGGTGATGGCCTTCCACCGCAGCTGCCCTTCAAGGCTCACATGCACCAGGTCGGCGCCGCCGACGCCGCCGCCCATGGCCAACGGCCCGGCGAGCAGCCAGGGCGGGGTGACGCGGTCCTCGCTCGGCTCAACGACCTCGACGACCTCGCCGGTCCAATACCGGTCGTCGCGGTCGTGCGGTTCGTCGAGCACCACGCGCACGAGTTCGCCAGGCAGGGCGAACCGGACGAAGACCACGCGTCCGTCGAGATGACCGACGCACCGGCCCTGATCGGCGTACCGTTCGATGCGAATCGTTGCTTCCATGCAGCTTGCTCCTTGACGCCCGATACGGGCCTTGTTTACGGCCTTGCGACCTGTATGACTGGTTCGCGTCCGGTCGGCATCCCCCGCCGGTGACGGGCCTAGGCGTCCGGCCGTTGCGGTTCCTGTTCGCCGGGCCGCTCCTCCGCAGCGGCGTGCAGCGCCTTGTGGTGATGCATCGGAGTGGCGATGATCAGATAGGAGATCCAGATCATCAACGCCCAGAACGGGATGCCCATCAGCAGGCGCGCCGTGCCCAGCCAGCCGACCTGGTCGGTCAGATACAGCGGCACCTGCACCAGCAGCCGCAGCGAGAACACACCGATCCACAACGCGGTGATGATCGTGTACGCGCGCTTGAGCGGTTTGTCCTGCATCCAGTCGTCCAGCCAGGCCCTGAGGTGCTCGGTGGGCAGCGTGCGGATGAACTCGACCGCCAGACCGAGCGCGGGGACGCGGACGATCAGCGAGATCGACAGCAGGACGATATAGAACGCGTTCGTCAGGAATCCGAACATGTAGTAGTTGCGCGCCTCGTGGCTCTGCCACGCCCAGATCAGGCAGATGCCGACCGCCAGCAGCCCGCTGGCGGCGCCCACAGCCGATTGACGTTGGATCAGGCGGACGACGACCTGCAGCACCGCCAGCACGGCCGAGACGATAACCGTCAGTTCCAGGTTGCCGGTGATGACGAACAGCGCCACGAACACCACGCCGGGCAGCATCGATTCGACGACGCCGCGCGGTCCGCCAATCGCGTCGATGACGGAGAAGTCCTCATCCTCGCCGGCGCTGGCCAGCGAGGCCAGTCCGGTGCGTTTCCTTGGTTCTGTCATGCGGGTATCCCGATTCCATGGCTTTGCGCCGGCCGGCCGCCACAGCGATCGGCCGGCGTAAGCGGTGCGTTCAGCGGACTTCGGAGAACATCGGACCGCGCGAGAGCGTGGTCTCGACCTGCACCTGCTGGTCGGAATCGAACGGGCCCTTGGGCTTGTCCGGCACGTCGCGCTTGCCGTTGTCCTCGGCGTCCTCGGTGGCCTGCTCGGCGGCACGGCGCTGCTTCGGGGTCACCGGCGGGTGCATCGGGATCAGATCGCGGGGGGCCAGCGGCTCATCGCCACGCTCGACGACGATATCGGCGAAGAACTTGTTCAGCGCGTCGGTCTCGGGGCCTTCGGCCACCGCGGCGCGACCGGAGAACACGCCGCGCAGCATCCAACGGGGTCCGTCGATGCCGACCACGCGGGTCATCACGGTGCGGCCGCCCTTGATCGTGACCGGCAGCATGACCTCGGTGCCGAACACGCCGGCCTTCTGCGTCGCCTTGTCGTTGGCGACGAGCAGATCGTCGCGCATGTCATTCCACAGGCCCATCGTCTTCGGGGCGGCGAACGCCTCGATCTCCAGGCTGGAGGCGCCGAAGGTGATGGTGGCGCCCAGCACCTGGCCGGTCTTGCGGTTCGCCTTGATGCGCAGCTGGATGCCCAGCAGGAACGGCAGGTAGTACGATCCCATGTCCAGGTATTCGTCGTAGTCGGGCACGTTCTCGTCGTTGACGTCCCACGGGCCGTACTGCTCGCCGCGGCCGACGTACGTGTCCGCGGCGGCCGGCGGGAACGCCGGGGTCTGCGGCTCCTGCTCATCGGCGGCCTGTGCGGCGGCGTCCTCGGCGGCGTCCTCGGTCTTGTCGGCCTTCTCCAGATCCTCGGCCTCCTGGGCTTCCTTGGCCTCGCGCTTCTTCCTGCCGAATCCGAACAGTCCCATAATGCTCCTTTGGTAGTGGCTCGTACACGGGTGCAACCGTCCTATAGCCTAGCACCCGGACGGCATCCGAACCTGAATGGCCGCTGGGGATGCCTCACACGTCGTATGTAATCGTCAGCGGCGCGTGGTCGGACCAGCGCGCGTCATAGCTGGGGGCCTTGTCGATGACGAACCCACGCGCGGTCTGCGCGAGTTCCGGCGTGGCGAACTGGTAGTCGAGCCGCCAGCCGACGTTGTTGTCGAAGGCGCGCCCGCGCTGGCTCCACCACGTGTACGGCCCCTGGATGTCGCCGGCCAGTTCGCGCATGACGTCCACGAACTCGTATTCGCCCAGCCAGCGGTCCACGTAGGCGCGCTCCTCGGGCAGGAATCCCGCGTGCTTCTCGTTGGCCTTGGCGTTCTTGATGTCCAACGGCGTATGCGCGATGTTGAAATCGCCGCACAGCACCGCCTGGCGCCCGCCAGAGGCCGCCTCTTCGCGCAGCTGGCCGAGCCGGATCAGCATGGTATCCAGGAAACGGTACTTCTGCGCCATCTTGATCTCGTCGTCGCTGTTGCCGGCATGCACGTACACGCAGGCCACGGTGATCACGTACCCCTGCGGCGTGCGGACGTCGGCCTCGATCCACCGGCCGGAATCCACGTCCTCGTCCAGCCCCGGCAGTCCGTACCGGCGGTCGATGACCGGCAGGTCGCTCAGCAGACCCACGCCGGCACGGCCCTTGACGCGGCAGACCTCGTTCATCGCCGACAACTCCCCCCGGTCGCCGATCTTGCCCGCGGTGGCGTATTCGAGACCGAATTCGGCGAAGATCGGGTCAATCTCCTCCTGCGGGGCGCGCACCTCCTGCATGCACCACACGTCCGGCGTGTTCGCGCCGGCCCATGCCGCGATGCCCTTGCGCCGCGCCGCGCGGATGCCGTTGACATTCGAAGTCGTGATCGTAATCGTCATACCCCGAACCTTAGCACTTGCACCGCCATACGCCCCTCCTACTGGGATACGAAAAGGGCGGCCCGCCCCGAAAACGGGAGCGGGCCGCCCTGAAACGGTGACGGTACCGGCGCGGGCTCAGTCGAGGCCGAGCTGGAGCTTGCCGCCGGGGATGGCGTCGAGCAGGTCGCGCGTGTACTGCTGCTGCGGGTGGTCGAAGACCTCGTCGGTGGTCGCGTGCTCGACCAGCTTGCCGTGCTGCATGACCACCACCTCGTCGGCGATCTGGCGGACGACGGCCAGATCGTGGGTGATGAACAGGTAGCTCAGGCCGCGTTCGGCCTGCAGGTCGTTGAGAAGACGCAGCACCTGGTCCTGCACCAGCACGTCGAGGGCGGAGACCGCCTCGTCGCACACGATGACGTCGGGGTTCAGCGCCATGGCGCGCGCGATGGCGATGCGCTGGCGCTGGCCGCCGGACAGCTCGTTCGGGTAGCGGCCCATGGTGGACTCGGGCAGCTCGACCATGTCGAGCAGCTCGCGCACGCGCTTCTCGCGGCTCTTCTTGTCGCCGATCTTGTGGATGCGCAGCGGCTCCTCGATCGAGCGGTAGATCGAGTACATCGGGTCGAGCGAACCGTACGGGTTCTGGAAAACCGGCTGCACGTGGCGGCGGAAGTCGAGCAGTTCGGCACCCTTGAAGGTGGAGATATCCTTGCCCTCGTAGGTCACGGTGCCGTCGGTCGGCTCAAGCAGCTTCAACACCATGTTCGCCACGGTGGACTTGCCGGAACCCGACTCGCCCACAATGGCCAGCGTGGTGCCGCGCTTGACCGAGAACGAGACGTCGTCCACGGCCTTGAACATCTCCTGACGGCGCGGGAGCTTGAACTCCTTGGTCAGGTGGTCCACGGTGATGATGTGCTCGCTCTTCTCGAGGGTCTCCTCGCCCTTGACGTGATGCTCCATCAGGGCGGTGGCATCCTGGCCGCGCTCCTTGGCGGAGATGATACGCTGCGAAGCCAGCGACGGGGCCGCGGCCACCAGGCGCTTGGTGTACGGGTGCTGCGGGTGCTGCAGGACCTCCAACGACGGGCCGGATTCCACGACCTGGCCCTTGTACATCACCACGATGTGCTGAGCGCGCTCGGCGGCCAGACCCAGGTCGTGGGTGATGAACAGCACGGCGGTGCCCAGCGAATCGGTGAGCATGCGCAGGTGGTCGAGGATCTTCTTCTGCACGGTCACGTCGAGCGCGGAGGTCGGCTCGTCGGCAATCAGCAGGTCCGGACGGGAGGCCAGGCCGATGGCGATCAGCGCGCGCTGGCGCATGCCGCCGGAGAACTCGTGCGGGAACTGGCGTGCGCGGGTGGCTGCGTCGGGCAGGCCCGCCTCGGACAGCAGGCCGGCGATGCGGTCGTTCATCGTGGAGCCGATGACGTACTGCTTGGCGATGCTCCAGGCCTGGTCATGATCCACACCGGCCTTGATGAGGTCCTCGGCCACGCGCCAGCGGGTTTCGGAGCCCGGCACCCATTCGGAGCGGAAGTGCTCCATGCAGCCCTCGACGTCCGCATTGCCGGCCTTCTCGACGGCGGCCTTGGCGGCATCCATCAGGGCGGGCAGCTCCTTGGAGCCCAGGAAGGTCTCGTCGTCCTTGCCCTTCAAGTCCACGTCTTCGGCCACCAGCGCCTCGGCCAGCGCGGAACGCTTCTCGTGCGCGATGTCCATGTTGTTGGCGGTCAGCGCCTCCTTGACTTGGGAGCCGATGCGCCACACCGGGTTGAGGTTGCTCATCGGGTCCTGCGGGACCAGGCCCATACGGGAGCCGCGGATCTTCTCATACTGTTTGCGGTTGAGCTTGCTCAACTCCTCGCCGCCGAGCTTGATCGAACCGCCGGTGACCTTGCCGGTGCCGGGCAGCAGGCCGAGCACGGCCATGGCCGAGGTGGACTTGCCCGAGCCGGACTCGCCCACGATGGCCACCCACTGGCCCGGATAGACGGTGAAGGATGCGTCACGCACCGCGTGCACCGTATGGCCCTTGTCCGACGTGAAGTCGACCTGCAGGTCCTTGACCTCGAGCAGCGGGCCGTTCGTTTCCTGGTACTTGCGAATGGCGTCGGTCTGAGACTTGCCAATAGTGTTTTCGTTGCTCATCATGCCTCCACTCACGCCGTGCGGCTCTTGGGATCAAGGGCGTCCTTCACCGCGTCGCCCATCATGATGAACGCAAGCACGGTAACCGCCAGCGCCGCCGACGGATAGAACAGCACCTCCGGATTGGTCCGCAGCAGGGACTGCGCGGTCGAGATGTCGCCGCCCCAGCTGACCACGCTCGACGGCAGACCGATGCCGAGGAAGCTCAACGTGGCCTCGGAGACGATGTAGGAACCGAGGGACGTGGTCGCGATGACGATGACCGGGGCCAGCGAGTTCGGGATCACGTGGCGGAACAGGTTGCGCATCGGCGTGGAGCCCAGCGCGGTCGAGGCGGTGTTGAACTCCAGGTTCTTGGCCTCCAGCACGGCGCTTCGGGCGATTCGGGCAATCGAGACCCAACCGAAGAGCGCCAGCACGAGCACGACCTTCCAGATCGAGGTGGATGTACGGAACATCTGGAGCACGACGATGGCGCCGAGCAGCATCGGGATCGCATAGAAGATGTCGGTGATACGGCTCAGGATCGCATCGACCCAGCCGCCGAAGAAACCGGCGATGGCGCCGATCAGACCGCCGACCAGCGCGACGATCACCGTGGTCAGGATGCCGACCGAAACCGAGGTACGGGCACCGTAGATGACGCGGGAGTACACGTCGCAGCCCTGCTTGTCGAAGCCGAGCGGATGGCCGGAGGACGGGCCGGCCAGCGAGTTGTCCAGCGTGCAGTACTTCGGGTCGTTGCTGGTGAACAGCTGCGGGAACAACGCCACCACGACGATGAAGACGATCAGGATCGCGGAGATGACGAACAGCGGATTCTTGCGCAGCGTACGCCAGGCGTCGGCCCACATGCTGGTCGGCGGCGCCGACTCATCGATCGAGTCGACGGCGCGCAGCGGGGTCTCCTCCTCGGGGGCCACATAGCGTTCCTGACCGGGCAGGGCATCAATGAAGAAGTTCTCGGCATCCGAGGACAGGGTGTTCATAGTATTGGCCATGGTCTTCCTCTCACGCGTAACGGATACGCGGATCGAGCACCGCGTACAGCATGTCGACGACAAGGTTGCAGATGACGAAGATCATGACCATGATCGTCACGATCGAGACGACCAGCGTGCCCTCACCGCGCAGGATGCCCTGGTACAGCGTATTGCCGACACCCTGGATATTGAAGATGCGTTCGGTGATCATGGCGCCGCCCATCAGCGCGCCGATGTCGGATCCCAGATAGGTGACGACCGGAATCAGGGAGTTGCGCAGGATGTGGCGCAGGGTGACCTGACCGTTGGTCATGCCCTTGGCTCGCGCGGTGCGCACATAGTCCTCGGACTTGTTCGATGAGATCTCGGTGCGGGCCAGTCGGATGATGTACGCCATCGACACGCTGCCGAGCACCATGGCGGGCATCAGCAGGTCGAGGAATCCGGGGTTGGCGCCGGCGGTCACCGGAAGGATGCGCCACTCCACGCCCAGGAAGTACTGCATGACGAAGCCTGTGACGAAGGTCGGGACCGAGATGAGCAGCAGCGAGACGATCAGGATGACCGAGTCGTACCACTTGCCCTTCTTCAGGCCGGAAATGATGCCGAAGACCACGCCGAAGATCGCCTCGAAGCAGAACGCCATGATGGCCAGCTTGATGGTGACGGGGAAGGCTCGACCGATCACGTCGATGACCTCCTGGCCGGCGAAGGTCTTGCCGAAGTCCAGCGTCAGCGCATTCTTGAGGAACAGCAGGTACTGGACGACGAACGGCTTGTCAAGATTGTATTCCGCCCGGATCTGCGCGGCTACGGCCTCATTGACGGGCTTGTCTCCGAACATGGCCTTGACCGGATCACCCGGCAACGCGAACACCAGAGCGTAGATCAACAATGTCGTGCCGAGTACCACGGGGATCATCTGCAGAATGCGCCGCAGAAGATATTTACCCATCGGCTTCTCCTTTTGTTTCTATTATCAGTTTCCCCGAAGCAGGCATGCGGAAGACGCCCTTCCGAGGCATATATGTTCAGTAGTGTATCAGCACGTGTGTAAAGACTGTGTCCATTATGCATCCGCCGGGGCTCAAACCCCTATATGCCAAGAAGGGAAAGGCGGATGAATCCGTCTTTCCCTTCCCGCGTTATGAACCGGATCTTACCGTGTCAGACTCACTTGGTGAGCTCCTGATACACCGGCACGTTCTTCCAGTTGAGCACGAAGCCGTTCACACCCAAGGCGGCGGCACCGGAAGCGTTGGAGTAGTACATCGGCACTGCCGGCATGTCCTGGAACAGGATCTCCTCGGCCTGCTGGTACAGCTTGTTGGCTTCCTCGGTGTCCGGGGTGGCGGCGGCCTGGGTGATCAGCGCGTCGAACTCCGGGTTGGAGTAGTCGCCGTCGTTGGCGCCCTGGCCGTAGGCGGCGTCCGTGGTGTACAGCGGCTGCAGGTAGTTCTCGATCGACGGGTAGTCGGGCTGCCAGCCGGTACGGAACGCGTTCTTCATCGTGCGGTTGGACACGGCGTCACGGAACTCGGAGAACGTCGGCATCGGGTTGGTGGTGGCCTGGATACCCAGAGCGTTGGAGATCGAGTTGGCCATGGCGTCGTAGACGTCCTTGCCGCCCGAATCGGAGTTGTAGGCCATCACGAACTGGTCGTTGTCGCTCCACGGGTTGATCTCGTTGGCCTGATCCCACAGCTTCTTGGCCTCCTCCGGGTTGTAGCTCAGCGCCTCGTTGCCCGGGATGGAGTCCGAGTAGCCCGGGATGACCGGGGCCGACCACTCGATGGCCGGGGTGCCGATGCCGTTGAGGACCTTGTCCACGATGGACTGGCGATCGATGGCCATGGAGATGGCCTTACGGCGCAGGCGGCCCTCGTCGTCGAGCTTGAAGTGCTCCATATCGGAGGGGAAGGTGAAGGACTGGAACACGGAGCCGGCCTCATTGTAGGGCTGGACGTTCTCGTCGGTCTCGAACGTGGCCTGGGCGGAGGTCGGGATGGTGTGCATCGCATCCAGGTTGCCGGCCGACAGATCGGCGTAGGCAGCTTCCGGATCGGTGTAGACCACGAAGTTCAGACCATCGTTCTGGGCCGGGGCAACACCCTTGTAATCGGGGTTCTTGACCATCTTGATGTTCTGGTTGTGGTTCCACTCCTCGAACTTGTACTGGCCGTTGCCGACCGGGTTCTCGCCGAAGGCCTCCGGATCGTCGTAGAACGACTCCGGCAGCGGGGCATAGGCGGTGTAGCCGACGCGGATCGGGAAGGTCGAGTTCGGGCCGGTGAGTTTGACGGTGAAGGTGGTGTCGTCGACCACGGTCAGGCCGGACAGCTGGGCGTTCGGATCGCCCTCCGGATCCTGCAGGTCCTCATAGCCCTCGATGACCGAGAAGAAGGAGGCGTTCACCATACCGTTGGCGGCGTTGGCGGAGTAGCTCCAGGCCTTGGTGAAGGACTCGGAGGTCACCGGGGTGCCGTCGGTGAAGGTCCAGCCGTCGTTCAGCGTGATCGTGTACTCGGAGCTGTCCTCGTTGGCCACGATCTCCTTGGCGACCTCGTTCTGGGCGTTGCCCTTGTCGTCGAAGGTGACGAGCTTGGCGAACAGCATGTCGATCGGGTTGCCGCCGCAGGTCTCGTTGGTGTTGGCGGGGATCAGCGGGTGCTGCGGCTCGCAGCCGTACACGTTCATGATCATCTCGCCGTCGGCGGCGTCACCGTTGCCGCCCTGGCCGCCGCAGCCGCCCAGCGCAAGCGCCAGCGAGCAGGCCGCAGCCGCGAAAGCAATGGCTTTCTTCTGCATAAAGGTTTCTCCTATTCTTGACAGGCGGGACCAGGGGCCCCGCTCACGCAAAAAGGGTTGAGACCGTTGTACGGCCAGCCAACCCCTTTGCTGATCATGCATCATTCTCCCCCACGTTTCCGACAAGCCACAACCGCCGTCGCACATTGTGGACACGACCGGTCCTCCCCTGAGGCCATGATGTGTCCGGCACCTTGGAATCCCTGACTTCCGCCGGGGCTTGACGGCCTCTGACGGACCGCGGTGAATTTCCCCTGAATTCACCGAATGGATGCTGCAATGTTACAAATATGTTACCTAGACGTGTTGTTTATGTGCATATCCTGCATCAGGCGCGGGGGAAGGCCTGGGCGTAGCGCCGCTTGAGCTGTTCCATCGACACATGCGTGTACCGCTGCGTGGTCTTCAGCGAGGAGTGCCCCAGCATTTCCTGCACCTCACGCAGATCCGCCCCGCCGTCCAGCAGATGCGTGGCGGCGCTGTGGCGCAGCGCGTGCGGGCTGATGTCGGGCACGCCGGCGGCCTGCGCCCGCTCATGCACCACCCGGCGCACCGTACGCGGATCGATCCGCCCTCCCCTGACCCCGAGGAACAGCGCATCGCCGGACCTCTCCCGGACCAGCGCGGGACGGCCCTGCCGCAGCCATCGCTCCAACGCCCGGCACGCCGGCACGCCAAACGGCACGACCCGCTGCTTGTTGCCCTTGCCGGTCACACGCACCGTGCGGTTGTCGAATCCGACATCGCCGATATCCAATCCGACCAGCTCCGCCACACGCATGCCCGTGGCGTACAGCAACTCCAGCATCGCGGCGTCACGCAGTCTGACGGCATACCCCGACTCGTCACCGTCATCGCCATCGTCGCGGTCCGAATCATCCGCCGTCTGCTCGCCGCAACGTCGCTCCGTGTCGTCGAGCAAGCGACCGGCCTGGACGGCGTTCAACACATCCGGCAACGTGTCCGGGATCTTCGGGGTCATCAGCATGGCGGACGGGTCCGAGGGGATCCTGCCATGCTCGCACGCCCAGCCGAAGAAACCGCGTACCGCCACCGTCGCGCGGGCCATGCTCGACCGCGCACGCGTGCGCGATGCCGACGCCAGGCAGGAGCGCAGATCCCCGATCGTGACCTCCCCCAGATCACGCACCCCCCGCAACTCCAAGGCCTGCAGGCATTCGCGCACGTCCTGCCCGTAGGCGCGGCGGGTGTTCTCGCTCAACCCGCGATTCGCCTTGAGATAGCCGAGATAATCGGCGAGCGCATCCTCGAACCGTGACTCCATGCCTCCTATATATCACAGTCCGCCGCATCCGTCGTGAAACGCGTTCGCCCCCACGGCCAGGCACCGCGTATCATGGCGTTCCGGAACCATACGCCATCCCATGAGATGAAGGAGGAACATCCATGACCCAGACCACTTCCACGCCGCACATGGTCCGCGAATTCGCCGGATCCGAGGACGGCATCCTGCTGGTCATCCACGCCGGCGCCGGCAACCGCGGCAAGCACGACTCCCCGGAGCGCCGGGCCCAGGCGGAGCAGGACCTGCGCCGCGCCCTCGAAGCCGGATACACGCTGCTCGAACAGGGCGCGCCGGCACAGGATGCGGTCTGCGCCGCCATCCGCGTCATGGAGGACGCCCCCGAGTTCAACGCCGGACGCGGTGCGGCCCTGACCAGCACGGGTCTGGCGCAGATGGACGCCTGCTTGATGACCGACGATGGCGAAGTCGGAGCCGTCGCCGGTGTGACGACCGCGCGCAATCCGATCGATGCGGCGCGCGCCGTCAAGGAGCAGACCAAGCATGTGCTGTTCGCCGTCCCCGACACCGCACAGCTGGAATCGTGGGGCGTCGCGACCTGCGAACCGGACTACTTCATCACCCCGGACCGTCAGCGCTCCCTGGCCGAGGCCCAGGCCGACGGCGACGAGTGGGAGAAGCACGGCACGATCGGCGCCGTCGCCCGTGATGCCGAGGGCCACATCGCCGCAGCCACCTCGACCGGCGGCATCACCAACCAGCTGCCCGGCCGCGTGGGCGATACGCCGCTGCCGGGTTGCGGCACCTACGCGAACAGCGAATCCGCAGCCATCTCGTGCACCGGCATCGGCGAGGCGTTCATCAAGGCGACCGCGGCCCGACAGGTCGCCGACCGCATCAACTACGGCGGACAGGATCCCGCCGATGCGGCCGCCGCCGCACTGGACGACGTCGCCGCGCACCATGGCGAGGGCGGCATGATCGTCATCCCCGCGCACGGACGCGGCGTGCTCGCGTTCAACAGCGAGATGATGAACCGCGGCTGGCGCAGCCCCGACGGCGAATCCGTGCAGAGCTGAGACGATTCGCGCGGAACCGGTCACCCGGAAACGATGAGGGGAGGGTGGACACCGGATTCGGTGTCCACCCTCCCCTCATCTCTCTTGCGGCGATATCTCTATTGCGGCGATGCACGCCGTACCGTCGGACGACTGTGCGGGCGTCGCGGACGTATCCCGTCCGCCACGCCCGCACTGCACGTCACTTGGTAATCGTGTTGTAGGTCGGCATATTGGTGTAATCGAACGCAACGTTCTGCACACCGACCGCGGAAGCCGCAGCCACGTTGTCGCACCACAGCGGAATCGACGGCAGATCCTGCAGCAGGATCTCCTCGGCTTTGTGGAACGCCTCGGTGCGGGCCTGTTCATCGGTCTGCGACAGCGCGGCCGCCAACGCCGCATCGAACTCCTCGCTCTTGTAGTCGCCGTCGTTAGAACCGTGACCGTCCGCGGACGCGGAGGCATACAGCGGGGTCAGGTAATCCTCGGCGGACGGGTAGTCGAGCTGCCAGCCGGAACGGAACGCCGACGTGATGGTACGGTCGGTGACGCGTTCGCGGATGTCGCTGAATGTCGGGTACGGATCGCCGGCCGCATCGATGCCCAGCGTGTTCTTCAGCTGGTTGCATACGGCATCGACCCAGTCCTTGTGGCCGCCGTCGGCGTTGTAGGCAATCTTGAATTCGCCGCTCCACGGGGAGATCGCGTCGGCCTTGTCCCACAGTTCCTTGGCCTTCTCGGCATTATGTTCGAGGTTCTCCACACCCGGCAGGTCGTCGGTGTATTCCGGCACCAGCGGCGAGGTGAAGTCCTTGGCCGCGGTTTTGGTGCCGTGGTAGATCTTGCTGACGATCTGATCGCGGTCGATCGCCATCGAGATCGCCTGACGGCGCAGCTGGCCTTCCTCGTCCTGACCGAAATGCTCAAGCCGCTCGGGGATGATGAATCCCTGATACGACGAGCCGGGCTGGCTGTACGCGACAATCGATTCGTCCGTCTGGAAGGTCTCCAACGCGGACGCCGGCACCGAATCCATCACGTCGAGGTTGCCGGACGACAGGTCGGCGTAGGCGGCCTCGGGGTCGGTGTAGACACGGTATTCGATGCCGTCGTTGCTGACCTTGCGGTTGCCCTTGTAGTCGGGATTCGGCACGACGATGATGTTCTTGTTCGGCTCCCACGATTCCAGCATGTACGGTCCATTGCCGATCGGGTTGTGACCGAACGCGTCGATGTCCTCATAGGCGGCGGACGGCAGCGGGAAGAACGCCTGGTGGGCCAGCTGGACCGGGAACACCGAATCGGGCTGGTTGAGCGTGACGACCAGCGTGTAGTCATCCTTAACCTCAAGGCCGGACAGCTTGGCGTCCTCGGCCACGGACGGGTCCTGCAGCTCGTCGTACCCCTGGATCACCGACATGCGGCTGCCCTGCTTCTGGGCGTTGTGCACGTTGGCCGCGAAGCTCCATGCGTCGGCGAAGGACGAGGCGGTCACCTTCTCGCCGTTCGTGAACGTCCAGCCCTCGTTGAGCTCGATCGTGTACTGGGTTGCGTCCTCGTTCGGCGTGATCGACTTGGCGACCTCCAACTGCTGGTTGCCGTCCGCGTCGAAGCTCACCAAGCCCTCGAACAGGTAGCGGATCACCTTGCCGCCGCCCATCTCGTTGGTGTTCGACGGCACCAACGGGCTCTGCGGTTCGGAGTTGTTCACGGAGATGATCATCTCCCCTTCGGCGGTCTCGGCATCGCCGGAGCCGCCGCAGCCGGCCAGACCGGCCGCCAGCAGTGCCACGGACACCGCCGCGGCAGTCAGCCGTGACATCATGGAACGATTCATATCGAGTCCTCTCTCTGGTGATGATGCCGCCTCATCGTCGACGTCATACCGTCGCGGCGACTGTCCATGATGGTACACATCCGATTCCCCGCGGACACGGACGGTCCACGATGCGACCGTCCGAATTCTCGTCGCCAGACCCCCGTGCGCGCCCCGTGGGCGTAGGATGGAACGCAATCGTACGGAAGGAGCCGTCATGCCGATGCCACGTGAGATTCCCGCCGGCGCGCGGATTGTGGTGCGTGTCTGCGAAGGGGTGGACCCGCAGGACCAACGTATGAAATTCCGCGATTACGTCGGGCACGTACGCTCATGGGACGGCCATACGCTGGAGATGACCCGCGACGCGGCCGCGAACGGCTCCCGCCCGGAGCAACGTGTGAGTCTCGACGTCGAGTCGATCGTGACGATCAAGCCGGTGCCGGAACGTCCGACGTCCCATCCGTGACCTACAAACGGCGGGCATGACCCGCGGGCGGCGGGCGTCAGCGGATATGCGACAGCTCGCGCACCACCACGGTGCGCGGGGCCGCGAACCGTACGATGTGTTCGCCGCGGCGGGCCAGATCCATCAGCGCCGTCTGCCACCCGTGCTCGGGCAGCTCGACGGCCCGCTCCGGCGCGTGGGCGTGGATGTCCGCCTGCGCCGCTTTGAACGTTCGGAACGGATCGCCCTCGGCGAAGAACCGTGTCAGCGCGGCGTCGCGCCCCACACCGTCCAGGACGTCCGCCACCGCAAGCAGCCGTGAGGACACGTCCCGCAGCAGTCGGGACACATTGGTTTCGTCCTCCTCCACCATGGCCCGGGTGCGGTCGGGATCGGTCAACGCCACCCGCGTCATGTCACGCCATGACCCGGCGGCCAGTGCGGTGGCGATGTCGCGTTCGGGGTCGGTGACCAGTTCGTTGACCAATGCCGTGGCCACCACATGCGGCATGTGGGAGATCAGACCCGCGGCGCGGTCATGGGTCCGGTCATCCACCACGATCATGCGGTTGCCGCACAGCCCGGTGATCATCCCCGCCACGGCCAGGAACCGCCGGTAGTCCGAATCCTCCCGCACCGTCACGGCCCACAGCGCATCGTCATACAGCGCCGGGTCCGCGGCCGACCAGCCGGAACGCTCGTTGCCGGCCATCGGATGCGCCCCGATATACCGCTCCCCCAGACCGGCGGCCTCGACCTGGTCGCGCACCATGCCCTTGACACTACCCACGTCGGTGAGCGTGGTCCGCTCGTCCAACACCCCGGCCAGCGCCGCGAGCGTCTCCGGCATCGCCTTGAGCGGATTGCACAGCACCAGCACATCCGGCCGTGCGGCGGACAGCGCCTCGATGGTCGGCAGGCAGCGTATGCCACGGGCCTCGGCGCCGGCATACGGACGCGTCGTATGGTTCCATGCCAGCACCTCGCACCCGGCGTCATGCAGCCGGCAGGCCAGCGACCCTCCGATCAGGCCGAGTCCGACGATACCGACGCGCCTCGGCGTCATGCGATCAAGCTCCGTCCGTGTCCCTACCACAGCAGCTCCCTGTCCAGCTCGTCCGCCCGATTCCGGGCGGCATCGCGCAACGTCCCCTCATCGACATGTACCCCGCCCTCCGGCAGCATCCACGCGTCGACCGGCGGATTCGGCCGTTCCCGGCGCGGATAGACGGCCAGGGTCTTCACCCAGTCCCCGTGATCGGCGATCTCCTCCAACACGGCGCGGAACCGAGGTTGCCACGGGGCGGCGTCCAACGTGACGATGAAGCTGTAGGTGCCGTCATGCCCCTTGATCGGGCGGGAGATGAAGCTCGTCATGTTCAGGCCGGCATCACGCACCACGTCCAGCAGGTTGGCCAGCACGCCGGGGCCGGTGCTCAGCGGGATGAACGTGATGATCGTCTCGAACTCATCCACCCCATTCCGGCATGCCTGATCCAGCAGCCGCCGGGCTTCGGCGCGGGGGGCGAGCACTAGGAACTCGGTGTGTGCGCCGGAATAATCCTGCACCGATTGCGCCACGGTGGTCAGGCCATAGAGCGGGCCGCAGATCGAGGGTCCCAGCGCCACCTGGCCGGGCTGCAGGTCGCGGCAGGCGGCCGCGTTCGAGGCGGCGGGCACGGCCGTCAGATGATGTTCGGCGATGAACCCCTTGCACTGCGCCAGCCCGTGGGGATGCGCGCTGACTCGGACGCCGTCGGGATCGATGCGGGGGCCGCGGGCGAACGCGTCGAACGCGATGTCGACCGCGACGCGCACGAATCCGACGGCGTCCCGCGAATCGATCAACAGATCGAGATTCGGGACCACATACCCCTCGACGTTGCTCTCCCAGGCGACCACACCCCAGGCCTCGCCGCGTTCCACGGCGGCCACGATCGCGGGCACGTCGGACACCGCGATCAGCTGCGGAGTGCATCCGGTGCCGAGGGGGCCGCCGGACAGCAGCTCCGCCGCGCCCGCCGCGGCCTGATGGGTGAATGAGCCCTGAGGCCCCAAATAGTGCAACGGCTTCACCGCGACTCCCCCTCGTCGTCCCACGGCATGTCCGTCATGTCTGCGGTGCCGTCATCGGACCCATCGCCGTTCCCCTCAACGGCGAACATCTCGGCGGCGTCCGAAGCCTCTGGACCCGGAACCAGACGGTCCGGCACCATGAACCACCGCGCCGGCAGGAACAGCATGACCACCTGTATGACGATCACGCCGTAGATCCAGATCACGCCGGCGTGCTGGCAGAAGAACGGTACCTCGCCGCTGAATCCGACCGGAACCAGCGCGTCGCCGCCCGGGCCGTAGCCGGTCAGCATCCATACCGCCGCCGAGGAGGCGATCAGGTGGAATCCCAGTCCCACCGCATTGCTGCGCGCGCGGGCGCACCAGGTGGAGATGCCTAGAATCAGGAACGCCAGCAGCAGACCATAGGGGATGTTCTGCGCCGCGCCCATGCGGTGGGCCAGCGTGCCGACGACGCCGGCAGCTATGCCCGAGACGATGGTGATCAGGACGCGGACCGCGTACGGCTGGCGGTGGCTCCACGGCTGCAGGGTCGGGTCCGACTGCCGCCGGGATGAATTGGCGATGGAAGTCATGCGTTCCAGTATAGGTGTGCCGCCGGTTGAAGCCGGCGGCACGGTCACTACTTGGCGTTGGAAGCTCAGGCCTTGGCCTGATTATTCTGACGACGCTGCTTGGCGCGCCACTTGTACCAGTCCTCGCGGCCGAGGATAATCTTGCGCACGCGAATCGACTCCGGCGTGACCTCCACGCACTCGTCCTCGTTCGCGAAGTCCAGCGCCTCTTCAAGGCTCATCTTGATTGGCGGGGTGAGCGTCTCCAGCACGTCGGCGGTGGAAGAGCGCATGTTGGTCATATGCTTGGCGAGCGTGATATTCACGTCCAGCTCGTCCGGCTTGTTGTTCACACCGACGACCTGTCCCTCGTACACCGGGGACTGCGGGTCCACGAAAAAGTTGCCACGGGCCTGCAGGCGCTGCATGGCGTACGGAGTGGCCACGCCCTTGCGGTCGCAGACCATCGAGCCGTTCTGGCGCGTGGTGATCTGGCCTGCCCACGGCGCGTAGCCGGCGGAGATCGACGAGGCGATGCCGGTGCCGCGCGTGGAGGACAGCAGCGTGGTCCGGAAGCCGATCAGACCACGGCTCGGCACGGTGAACTGCAGGCGGACCCAGCCGGAGCCATGGTTGGACATCGATTCCATACGGCCCTTACGGTCGGCCATCAGCTGGGTGACGGTGCCCATGTACTCCTCGGGCACGTCGATGGTGGTGTTCTCCATCGGCTCGCAGACCTGACCGTCGATGGTCTTGGTGACCACCTGCGGACGGCCGACGGTCAGCTCGTAGCCCTCGCGGCGCATCTGCTCGGCAAGCACCGCCAGCGCGAGTTCGCCGCGGCCCTGCACCTCCCAGGCGTCCGGACGGTCGGTCGGCAGCACGCGGATCGACACGTTGCCGATGAGCTCGCGATCCAGACGATCCTTGATCATGCGGGCGGTGAGCTTGTGGTCCTTGCCCTCCGTGCCGGCCAACGGGGAGTCGTTGACGCCGAAGGTCATCGAGATGGCCGGCTCGTCCACGTGGATCAGCGGCAGCGGCTTCGGGTCGGACGGGTCGACGATCGTCTCGCCGATCATGATGTCGTTCACGCCGGCGATGGCCACGATGTCGCCGGGGCCGGCCTGCTCGACCGGGAAGCGGTCCAGGCCCTTGGTGCGCAGGATCTCGGTGAGCTTGAAGTTCTCGATCGTGCCGTCCACACGGCTCAGGCCGTACTGCTTGCCCTTGACGAGCATGCCGTTGTAGATGCGGACCAGACCCAGTCGGCCCAGGTAGTCCGAGGCGTCGATGTTGGTCACATGGGCCTGCAGCGGGGCGCCCTCCTCGTATTCGGGGGCGGGGATGTTCGAGATGATCGAATCGAATAGCGGCTCCAGGTTGTCGTTGTCCGGCAGCCCGCCGTTCTCCGGCTGGTTCGTGGAGGCGTAGCCGGCCTTGGCGGCGCAGTAGATCACCGGCAGGTCCAGCAGCGAGTCGAGGTCCAGGTCCACGCCCTCCTCGATCACGTCCTGGGCCAGGCCGAGGAGCAGGTCGGTGGCCTCGCCCACGACCTCCTCGATGCGAGCGTCCGGGCGGTCCACCTTGTTCACGCACAGAATCACCGGCAGCTTGGCCTCCAGGGCCTTGCGCAGCACGAAACGGGTCTGCGGCAGCGGGCCCTCCGAGGCGTCGACGAGCAGCACCACGCCGTCGACCATCGAGATGCCGCGCTCGACCTCGCCGCCGAAATCGGCGTGGCCGGGGGTGTCGATGACGTTGATCGTGATGCCTTCGGGATGGCCGTACTTCTCGGCGAGCGGACCGGTGTACTGCACCGCCGTGTTCTTCGCCAGGATGGTGATGCCCTTCTCACGCTCCAGATCATTGGAATCCATCACGCGGTCGGGGACCTCCTCGCGCTCGGAGAACACGTGCGACTGCTGGAGCATCGCGTTCACCAGCGTGGTCTTGCCGTGATCGACGTGCGCCACGATCGCCACATTTCGAATATCGCCACGAACTGCCATCAAAACCTCTCTTACCTGATCTCAGTTGCGTTCCTTCGGTACCGGACCGTTCGGCAAACCCCAGTACGTCCACACAAACCGAGCCAAGTGTAGCGGGATTGCTTGACAGCTCCGCTCCGAGGCTCACTCGGTGCGCAACGCGGTGGCCGGATCCTGCCTGGCGGCCTTCTTCGAGGGGATGATGCCGCCGATCAGCGTGAGCACCACGCTCAGGACGACCAGCGCCACACCACCGGACACCGGCAGCACGCCGCTGACCTCGTTCGTGCCCATGAAATGATGCAGGATGGCGTTGCCGGGGATGAGCAGCAGCAGCGTCACACCCACGCCGATCAGGCCGGAGCACAGGCCGATCATGCCGGTTTCGGCGTTGAACACCGAGGAGACGTTGTGCTTCGAGGCGCCCATGGCGCGCAGGATGCCGATCTCCTTGGTGCGTTCCAGCACCGAGATGTAGGTGATGATGCCGATCATGATCGAGGAGACGACCAGGGAGACCGCCACGAACGCGATCAGCACGTAGGTGATGACGTTGACGATGGTGGTCACCGAGCTCATCAGCGCGCCCACGTAGTCCACGTAGGTGATCTTGTCCTGTTCGGAGGCGTCGGCGTTGTACTGGTCGATGGCGTCCGAGACCCCGTCCTTGTCCTCGAAGCTGTCGCAGTAGATCCGGATCGAGCTCGGGGCGTCCCGGCTGATCACGCCGAAGGCGGAGAGGTTGTCGTCGTAATCACCGGTGGAGACGTACTCGTCGTAGATGTGGATGAAGGTCGCGTCGTCGGCCGTGGCCAGATAGGCGTCGAGCTGCTGAGCCAGCATCTCCTCGCTGGCCGCTGCGCCGCCCGCGGCCTCGGCGGCGCTCATATCCGTGCCGGCCTGCGCCGTCTCGGTCATCAGTCCGGCCGCCAGCTGCGCCTTCTGCGTCACGCCGAGGCCGGCCACATAGGTGCGGGCGTCGGCGACCTTGGTCGCGTCATCGGAGGGCGAGAACGTCATGCCGTTGAGCACGTTCACGTTCTGGTTCGCCTGCTGGTCGGTGACCACCGGGCTGGAGGCCGTGTGGTCGATCAGATAGTCGGTCAGGGCGTGCGTGTAGCCGACCGAGCCGTCGATGTTGGCCGCGTCGGCGTCCTCGACGGGACGGACGACGCCGACGATCTTGAGCGGCACGGCGGTGCCGTTGTCGATCAGCTCCCCCATCCGCTCGGCGTCGTCGCCGACGTAGGTGTACCGTCCGTCGCCGCCGCGCACGTACTCGTCGCAGGCTGCGATCAGGTACAGCGGCTGGTTCAGGACCGCGTCGTAGTCGATCTTGATCGTCTGCTGGTCGATCTTCTCGCCGTCGTCGAGCCGCTTCATCAGGTCGTTGTAGTCGCTCGCCGGCAGCAGGCCCAGCTCGTACAGCGTGCTCAGCGGGATCTCGTTGTTGCGGTCGGCCACCAGCACGACCTCGTCCTGCGCCGTGGGCCATGCGCCCTCGACGACCTCGTAGTTGTCGGTCACGACCTTGCTGATCAGCTGGTCGCTCCCCTCCCCCGGCATGATCTCGCCGAAGGCGCCCGGGGCGGCGTTCTCGTCGATTTCGCCGGTGACCATGGACATCTGCATGGCCGTCACGTCGGACATGCTGCTCATCGAGCCGCCCTGGGTGGCCATCATCGAACCCATCGAGCCAGTGTCGTCGCCGAAGTCCACGCCGTCGGCGTTGACCAGCGTGCCGTCCGGGTCATGGCTGACGACCGCGAACTTGACGTCGTACGAGTAGTGGATGCCGTTGGACCCCACGTACTGGTGGATGGCGCTGTCGGGATCGTCCAGATACCGCTTGAACGCGGTCAGGTTGTTCTCGGCGATGCTGCTGGTCAGCGTGGACGCCTGGGTGAAGCTGGAATCGTCGGCGTATACGCCGTCCAGCGCATGGTCGGCGGTGCGCTCCGCGTCCGCGTCGGCCGCGCTCTCCTCCAGCAGCGATTGCAGGTCCCAGCTCTTGGCGTCGATGGAGATCGGGTAGGCGGTCATCGTGTCCCGCTGGATGGCCGTGATGTAGTTGTTCACGCCGGTGGACACGGACAGGATCAGCGCGATGCCAATGATGCCGATAGAACCGGCGAAGGAGGTGAGCACGGTGCGCGCCAGCTTGGTTCTGAGGTTGTTGAAGCTCAGGGCCACCGCGGTGCCGAAGGACATCGACGCCTTGCCCATGGTCCGGTGCACGGCCGGCGTCGACTCGGCCTCGTCGATGACGTAGGGGTCGGAGTCGTCGACGATGCGGCCGTCGCGCAGGTTGACGATGCGCGTGGCGTACTGCTCGGCCAGATCCGGGTTGTGCGTGACCATGACGACCAGACGGTCCTTGGCCACCTCCTTGAGCAGGTCCATGATCTGCACGGAGGTGTCGGAATCGAGCGCGCCGGTCGGTTCGTCGGCCAGGACGATGTCCGGATCGTTGACCAGGGCGCGGGCGATGGCCAC
>NZ_DGVO01000052.1:0-14402 GCF_002394995.1 Bifidobacterium sp. UBA4282 | reverse complement strand
GATGAGCCGACCGGCGCATTGGATGAGGGGAACACGATGGTGGTGGCCGATCTGCTGGCGGATATCGCGCGAGAGCGGGACGCGGTCGTGGTGGTTGCCACGCACGACCCGGTGGTGGCTCGCGCATGCGACCGGGTCCTGCGCATCCGCGAGCACGGGCTGGTGGAGTCATGAGCGCGACAGGCCGGGCGACCACGGGATACCTGCGCGCGCATCGGATGCCGGCCGCGCTGCTGTTCGTCGCGTCGCTGCTGTGCGCGTTGCTGCCGGTCGTGGTGCTCGGCGGTTTGAACGCGTACATGGGCGCGGTTCGGGAGGGCGCGGCCGGCCGGTTCGGCGGGTACGCGTACCAGGTGTCGGGCGGCAGCGGCGAGGTGGCCGCCGTGATGGCGGGGCATGTCGCGGACGGGACGGCGGTCGCGGCGCTGTCCGCGCGCGGATCGCTGGGCGTGAACGCCGGTGGGCAAACGCGTCGGACCGTGAGCGAGGTGTCGTTCCTGACCGGCCCGTCCCGGTACGGCACGCTGGTGGAGGGCCGGCAGCCGGAACGTGAGGGCGAGATCGCGCTGTCGCCGGCGGCGGCCGGGCAGATCGGAGCCGTCCCCGGTGACACGGTGACGGTCGGATGCGACGACGCGGCGGGCCTGCCGGGCGTGTACTCGCTTGTCGGGCTGGCCGTCGACCCCGCGGACGCCGGCGCGGTATGGGCCGCGGCCGTGACCGCGCCGGACGCGCTGGCGGGATCGGGCCTGTGGCTGACCGACGACCCGTCTATCCCGGAGTCGGGCGTCGTCGCCGCGGAGGCCGGCACCGGCAGCGTGGCCGTGGGTCGTCTGGAATCGAGCGTGCGCCGCGCCGAGGAGTCCGCGCGCTCGCGCGACCTGCCCGGCTACCGGTGGTACGGGCTGGTCCTGTTCGCCGTTGCCGTGTGCGTGCTCACCGCGACGGCTGTCGCATTCCACCGGGCAGGCCCATGCGACGGGCGCATGGTCGTGGACGCGCTTATGGCGTGCGGGTTCCCCGGGCGCGAGGCCCGCTGGACGGTGTTCCGCGGCCTGCTGGCCTGCACGCTGCCCGGCACCGTGGTCGGGATCGCGGCGGGCTACGCCGTGCTCGCCGCGGCGCACGGCACGATCGGAGCCTGGTTCGGCCAGTACTGGCGTTGGACCCTCTCCCCGGAATCGCTGGCCGGAATCGCGTTCGTGGCCGCAACGCTGGCCTGCTCGACCGCGATCTCCTGGCCTGTCCTGTTCCACCGGCCCCCGCGCGCGGGCATGGCACCCGCCCCGGGACGCGCCTGGCCGTGGCACGCCGTGCCCGCCGCGATCATGCTGGCCCTCGCGTGCGTGGCCATCGAACGCTACCATGCGGCCGAATGGGCGTTCGGCGGGGTCATGGGCGCGCTGCTGGGCGGGGCCGCGACGGGCGCGCTGCTCGCGTCGCTGCCGTGGCTGGCCCGCACGCCGGCAACAAGCCGCGCGACGGGCCGCCAACGCACCCTGGCCGCGCCCGCATGCGCGCTGGCCCTCCTGCTCCTGGCGGCCGGCTCCTGGTTCAGCGGGCAGATGATGCTCGCCACCGGCGGCCCGGACAACGGCCTGTTCATCGCGAACTACCTCAGCCAACGCGACGTGGACTACCTGGCCCGTGAATACCCCGACGCGATGGCCGGCGCGACCGTGCTGGTCACGCCCGACGAATCCGAACACCTGGTCCGCGCCACGTCGGCCGAGTACTACGAATGCGTCGTCAGGCAAGGCTTCGACGACTTCGCATGCGGCTCGGGGAACGGTCTGATCAACGAGACCATCGTCGCGCTCGTCGACCCCGACTCGCCCCTGGCCGGCCGAGCCCGCGACGACCAGACGGACGAGGACGGCACCACGGGCGTCATTCTGATAGACCCGTCCGACCAGTCGATCGTCGGCTCGGCCCGCGTGAGCATAGAGGGCGCCGACCCGCTGCTCGACGCGCAGACGATGCCCGGTCTCGTCCTGGGCATCGGCTCGCCCCAGGCCCTCGAGCTCGGGATCACGCCCGGCAGCCAACGCACGCTGGTCATCACCGACTTCCCCTCGATCGCCTCCGGCACGCGCGACGCGATCCGCTCCGAAATCATCAACCGGTGCGGATACGCGTTCATCACCGAACATGACACAACCTCCCTGCGCTCCTACCAGGCCCGCGCGATCGCCATGCCCACGCTCACCGGGATCGGCGCCGCCCTGATCTTCGCTGCCCTGGCCGCCTCCACGCGCCACTCCCAATCCCGGCTACGCCGCACACTGGGGGAGTTCGGCGCCGACCGTCCGCAGCTCATGCGTCTGTTCGCGCCCCTGGGTGTGACCATGGGCGTGGGCTCTGCGCTGGCCCTGCTGTTTGGTTGGCTTGGGGCACATCCCTGGATCATCGCGCCATCGCCCGAATTCGGTGATACAGGCTGGTGGTGGCTCATCCCGCTGCCCCTCATCCTTGCCGAGACCGCCGTCCTCGCGTGGTGGAACAGTCGGCCTGAGCCCGAGCAGGACGACACCGGCCGGTGAACGGCGTTGTTTCCGGATTCCGTCCGAGACACGTCTGCGACCCGCCGTGGCCTCACGTGGCTCCAGCGCTTCCAAGGATTCCCGTCCGACGCGGTATGATGAAGACGACATGAAACCCATCCCACAGAGAGGTGATTCGATGAAGGTTGACATCCTGACCCGCGAGTATCCGCCCAAGGTCTACGGCGGTGCCGGCGTGCACGCCGAGGAGCTGAGCAAGGTGCTGGCCGAGCGCATCGACGTGACCGTGCGCGCCTTCGACGGCCCGCGTACCGAGGCCGACGTGCCGGCCATCCCCGGCGACGACCCCAAGGGCAGCCTCAAGGTCGTCGGCTATGACACCCCGGCCGAACTCAAGGACGCGAACGCCGCGCTCAAGACCTTCGGCGTGGACCTGCAGATCGCCAACGACGTCGACGCCGACATCATCCACGCCCACACCTGGTACGCCTGTCTGGCCGGCCGTCTGGCCCAGCAGCTGCACGAGGTGCCGCTGGTCATCACCGCGCACAGCCTGGAGCCGTTCCGCCCGTGGAAGAAGGAGCAGCTCGGCGGCGGCTACAACCTGAGCTCCTGGGCGGAGAAGGACGCCTATGAACACGCCGACGGCATCATCGCCGTCTCCGGCGGCATGAAGGAGGACATCCTGGCCGCCTACCCGAACGTGGACCCGGACAAGGTGTACGTGGTCTACAACGGCATCACGATGGACGACTTCGCCACCCCGGCCGACGATGATCCGGCCTGGGGCGTGTTCGACCGCTACCACATCGACCGCAGCAAGCCGACGCTGCTGTTCGTCGGCCGCATCACCCGTCAGAAGGGCCTGCCGTATCTGTTGCAGGCGCTGCACTTCGTGGACAAGGACGTGCAGGTCGTGCTGGCGGCGGGAGCCCCGGACACCCCGGAGATCATGGAGGAGGTCAAGTCCGCCTTCGCCAAGCTGGACGAGGAGCGCGGCAATATCATCTGGATCGAGGAGATGCTCCCCAAGCCGGAGCTCAACGCCCTCGAACACGGCTGCGACGCGTTCATCTGCCCCTCGATCTACGAACCGCTGGGCATCGTGAACCTGGAGGCCATGGCCTGCGGCCTGCCGGTGGTGGCCAGCGCCACGGGCGGCATCCCGGAGGTCGTGGTGGACGGCGAGACCGGCTACCTGGTCCCGATCGACCAGCTGCACGACGGCACCGGCACCCCCACCAACCCGGACAAGTTCGTGCACGACATGGCCGACGCGATCAACAGGATCATGCGCGACCCGGAGCTCGCCAAGAAGATGGGCGAGGCCGGCTACGCGCGCGCCCGCGACAAGTTCAGCTGGGAGTCGATCGCCGACGCCACCATCGAGGTCTACAAGAAGATCCTCGGCGAGTGATCGCTGACCACGGTACGCCCTACTTCGAGATATGGAAAAACTTTGGCGGCTTTCAGCCAAGGAACATCCGAATCCCGAGGTAGGGCGAATCTCTTTTTGTCCTCATGTTGGCCGCCGACCTCCATACACCTGATTTCTCGGCGTACAGTGAACCTATGACCGATAACGAGATCGCATTGAAGCTTTCGCAGGTGGAGTTCCGTCGTCAACGCCGTGTGATTCTGGCGGATGTGAATCTGGAGATTCGTCGTGGCGAGAAATGGGTGCTGTTCGGCCCCAACGGCATCGGCAAATCCAGCCTGGTGCAGATGATGAGCACGCGCGGGTTCCCGTCCTCGGGCACCGTGGACATCCTCGGCAACCGTCTGGGCAAAGTGGATGTGTTCTCCTACCGCAACCGCATCGGCTTGAGCTCGGCCGAACTGTCCCGCGCGTTCCCGCCGAACGAGGACCCGCTGGACGCGGTGGTGACCGCGTTGACCGCCACCACGGGGCGTTGGCGCGACGAGTACACGGCGGAGGATTTCGCCAAGGCGCGCGGGCTGATGGAGGAGTTCGGCATCGCCTATCTGGAAGGCAAGCAGATGTTCAAGCTCTCGGAGGGGGAGCGCACGCGCGTGCTGATCTGCCGTGCGCTGATGGCCGACCCGGACCTGCTGATCCTCGACGAGCCGACCACGGGTCTGGACCTGGGCGGCCGCGAACTGGCGCTGCGGGCGTTGAGCCGCATCGGCGCCGAGGACACCGACCGTACCGTGCTGCTGGTCACGCACCGTCTGGAGGAGATTCCGACCGGCTTCGACCATGTGGCCGTCATGGGACGCATGAGCGGCGACGAGGCCGACGCCTACAAGGCGAACGTGGCGGGCAACAATCCTTCACCCGGCACCATTGTGTACACCGGCGACCTGGAACACGGGTTCACCTCGGAACGCCTGACAGCCGTGTTCGGGCTGCCGTTGGACGTGACGCACGCCAACGGCCGCTGGTCCGCGTTCGCGCGCTGACGGCCGGGAACGAATTCACTAACCCATGGGTGACGCCGCACGGGATATGGCGCAATGTGTCAGAGTCCAGTGGCACAGCGCTGCGTGTCCTCAGCTGATTCCGGAGTGGACATTGCAATATAGCTTACGGTGAAAGATAGTTCCTTACGTGTGTGTAGTCTGGTCTCGATTCACTGGACGACACGACGTAAGGAAAGGAGTTGAATGACGCATGTTCCGCATCATGACGCACTATCTCAAAGCGTATAAGTGGCAGGTGCTGGCGCTGATGGTCTTCCAGATCGCGCAGGCGCTGCTGGCACTCTACCTGCCGAATCTGAACGCCGACATCATCAACAAGGGCGTCGCCTCGGGCTCCAGCTCGGAGATCTACCGCTACGGCGCGATCATGCTGGGCTTCAGCCTGTTGCAGGTCGCCGCGGCCATTGTGGCCACGTACTTCTCGTCCCGGTTGGCGATGCGCCTGGGCTATGAGGTCCGCCGCGACTACTTCAAGGCGGTGGAGGGCTTCTCGCTGCAGGAGGTGGAGCGTTTCTCCGCCGGCTCGCTGATCACCCGCGCCACCAACGACGTACTGCAGGTGCAGATGATGTTCTACCAGGGCTTCGCCGTCATCCTGCAGGCGCCGATCATGTTCCTGGGAGGCATCATCCTGGCCATCAAGCAGGATGCCACGCTCACCTGGCTGCTGGTGGTCATCATCCCGGTGATCTTCATCGTGGCCATGCTGCTGATGGGCCGCATGCGCCCGCTGTTCGGCCAGCTGCAGGACCGTCTCGACAACCTCAACCGCATCGTGCGCGAGCAGATCACCGGCGTGCGCGTGATCCGCGCGTTCACCCGTGAGGCCACCGAGGCGGAACGCTTCGAGAAGGGCAACTCCCAGCTGCGCCAGACCATGGTCGGCGTCGGCCGCCTGATGAGCCTGATGATGCCGCTGATGATGTTCATCATGAACCTGTCGAACATCTCGATCATGTGGTTCGGCGGCAAGCGCATCGACGCCGGCGGCATGGAGATCGGCAGCCTGCAGGCGTTCATCCAGTACCTGATGATGATCCTGATGAGCCTGATGATGGCGGCGATGATGTCGGTGATGATCCCACGCGCGATGGTCTCCGCCAAGCGCATCAACGAGGTGTGCGACACGACCTCGTCGATCACCGCACCGGAGCATCCGTACCATCCGACCGATCCGAAGGGCGTCGTGGAGTTCCGCCACGTCTCCTTCCGCTACCCGGGCGCCGAGGAACCGGTGCTCGACGACGTGAACTTCACGCTCGAACCGGGCAAGACCCTGGCGATCATCGGCTCGACCGGTTCGGGCAAGTCCACGATCATCCGTCTGGCCCAGCGCATGTTCGACGCGACCGAAGGCCAGATCCTGGTCGACGGCCATGACGTGCGCGAATACAATCCGCACGAGCTGGCCGCGCTGTTCGGCACCGTGCCGCAGAAGGCCCTGCTGTTCACCGGCACGGTGGCCAGCAACTTGAAGTTCGGCGACCGCAACGCCGACGAGGCCAAGATGTGGAAGGCGCTGGAAATCGCCCAGTCGGACGGCTTCATCCGGGAGAATCCGGAGGGCCTGGACGCGCCGGTGGCCCAGGGCGGCACGAACTTCTCCGGTGGCCAACGCCAGCGTCTGTGCATCGCGCGCGCCATCATGCGCGATCCGAAGATCTTCACCTTCGACGACTCGTTCTCGGCGCTCGATTTCGCCACCGACCGCGCGCTGCGTGACGCGCTGAAGCCGATCACCCGGCAAACGGCCGTGATCATCGTGGCGCAGCGTATCTCCACGGTGATGGACGCCGACCAGATCATGGTGATGGAGAACGGCAGGATCGTCGGCATGGGCCGGCACGAGGAACTGATGCGGGACTGCGAGACGTACCGTCAGATTGCGGACTCGCAGCTGAAGAACGAGGAGGTGGACTGATGCCCGGACATGGACGCGGCAACGCAACCACCACGGCTCCGACGACCACGAAGCCGCGCAGCCACACGCTCAAGCGTCTGGTGAAGTACATCCTGGCCGACAAGCTGCGCGTGGCGGTCGTCATCATCGCCTGCGGACTGGCCACCACCACCATGGTGCTGGGCCCGAAGATCATGGGCCAGGCCACGAACGTGCTGTTCGAGGGCGTGATCTCCAAGATGCTGCCCGCCGGCACCACCAAGGAGCAGGCCATCGCAGCCCTTGAGGCCAACGGCCAGGGCAGCATGGTGGACATGGTCTCCTCGATGGACATCCACCCCGGTCAGGGCGTGGACTTCGGCAAGGTGGCGATGATCCTGGGAATCACCGCCTGCGTGTTCCTCTGCACCGTCACGCTGCGCTGGATCCAGGGCTGGACGCTGACCCGTCTGGTCTCCAACGCGGTCTACCGCATGCGCCAGCAGATCGAGGCCAAGCTCGATCATCTGCCGCTGAGCTACTTCGACCGCGTGCCCCGCGGTGAGGTGATGAGCCGCACCACCAACGACATCGACAACATCGGCCAGTCGCTCCAGCAGGTGCTGGGCGAGTTCATCTTCGCCCTGTTCTCGATCATCGGCACCGTGATCATGATGATCACGATCTCGCCGCTGCTGCTGCTCATCTCGCTGATCGTGATCCCGTTCCTGCTGGCGGCCGCGTACTTCATCATCCGCAAGTCGCAGCCGTACTACATCCGGCAGTGGGATGCCACCGGCAAGGTCAACAGCCAGGTGGAGGAGATGTTCTCCGGTCATATGGTGATCCGCGCCTACGGACAGGAGGACGAGACGATCGACGAGTTCGACCGCCGCAACCGCGAGCTGTATGACAGCTCGTTCATGGCCACGTTGATCGCCGGCATCAATATGCCGGTCACGCAGTTCTTCGGCAACCTGAACTTCGTGATCGTGGTGGTCGTCGGCGGACTCAAGGTGCTTTCCGGCACGATGACGCTGGGCGACCTGCAGGCGTTCTCCCAGTATTCGCGTCAGCTCTCCCAGCCGCTCGGCCAGTTGAGCTCGATGGCCACGATCCTGCAGAGCTCCCTGGCTTCGGCCGAACGCATCTTCGAGTTCCTGGACGAGCCCGAGGAGGTGGCCGAACGCGAGCGCACCCAGGACATCAAGGATGTCAAGGGTCTGGTGCGGTTCGACCATGTCAAGTTCAGCTACGATCCGGCCGAACCGCTGATTGAGGATCTTTCGCTGGAGGCCAAGCCCGGCCAGACGATCGCCATCGTCGGCCCGACCGGCGCCGGCAAGACCACGCTGGTCAACCTGCTCATGCGCTTCTACGAGATCCAGGGCGGGTCGATTACCATCGACGGCGTGGATACGCGCGACATCACCCGCCACGATCTGCGTCAGCACTTCGGCATGGTTCTGCAGGACACCTGGCTGTTCGACGGCACGATCCGCGAGAACCTGCTCTACGGCCTGCACGAGGGCGAGACCATCAGCGAGGAGCGGATGATCGAAGGCGCCAAGGCCTGCCATGTGGACGAGTTCGTGCGCCGCCTGCCCGACGGGTATGACACCGAACTCAAGGATGAAACCGCCGAGCTCAGCCAGGGCGAACGCCAGCTGATGACCATCTGCCGCGCGTTCCTCTCCGATCCGGACATCCTGATCCTGGACGAGGCCACCAGCTCGGTGGACACCCGCACCGAGGTGCTGGTCCAGCAGGCGATGAACCATCTGCGCGAGGGGCGCACGAGCTTCGTGATCGCCCACCGCCTGTCCACGATCCGTGACGCGGACCTGATCCTGGTGGTCAACCACGGTTCGATCGTGGAGCAGGGGCGCCACGAGGAGCTGCTCGCCAAGGGCGGCGCCTATGCGAACCTGTACCAGGCGCAGTTCGCGAACGGCGACAACATCGAGGACGACTGACTCCTTCGGTAGGTGATTTCCGCCTTCAGTTGGAAACCGTTGAACGATTCGGGCCCGGATACGCCGCATGAAGGCGTGTCCGGTCCCGCTTATACCCGGTTCAGTTTCCAACTGAATCACTGATTCCCATACTGAATGCATGTCGACCGGGCACGAAGGCAGCTTCCAGGACGTTTCCGATGTTCACCACGCATGAAACGTCGCCGGATGCGGCGCATGTGGGCCGATTCCGCCCCAATCGGTATGCTCGGGTGAGGAATCAGCCACGAGGAAAGGACGCGCATGCGCAGAGGGCCGCTGCAGGCGGGTGAGAAGGTGCAGTTCACCGACCGCCGGGGCAAGAAGATCACCGACCAGCTGGTGCCGGGCGGCACCACGCAGACCGAACACGGTCTAATCCTGCACGATGAGGTGATCGGACGACCCGAAGGCAGCGTCACCGTCACCGTCAGCGCCAAACGCGAGGCTCAGATTAACGCGCAGCATCCGGAGCGCGACGCCGGCAAGCCGTGGAAGGACGCGCGCGCCATCGGCGGATGGCAGTTCGCCGTCATGCGCCCGCGCCTGGCCGACTACGTGCTCTCCATGCCACGCGGCGCGCAGATCATGTATCCGAAGGACATCGCCCAGGTCATCCAGCTCGGCGACATTCGCTCCGGTATGACCGTGCTCGAATCCGGCGCCGGCTCCGGCGCGATGAGCATCAACCTGCTGGACGCCGTGGGGGAGACCGGGCATCTGACCACCATCGAGATGCGCGGCGAGTTCGCCCGCGTGGCGGAGGCCAACGCCACCGTGTACTACGGGTCCCGGCCGCAGTGGTGGAACCTGCTGACCGGCGACTTCGACTCGGTGGCCGCCACGTTGACCGAGCATTCCTTCGACCGCATCATGCTCGATATGCTCGACCCGTGGAATCGACTCGAACAGGCGTACCGCGTGATCGCCCCGGGCGGCGTGCTGATCTGCTACGTCACCACCACCACCCAGCTGAGCCGGCTCGCCGAGGCCCTGCGCGAGACCGGCGTGTGGACCGAGCCGGACGTGCAGGAGACGCTGGAACGCAACTGGAAGGTGCAGGGGCTGGCCGTGCGCCCGGACCATCAGATGATCGGGCACACGGGGTTCCTGGTGGTCTCGCGCGCCATGGCGGAGGGGTTCGAGGCGTTGAAGAAGCGCGAACGCCCGGCCAAGGACACGACCAGCGACATCGACGAGATGACCGCCGAGGAACGCGCGGCGCAGTTGGAGGAGCTGGAGCTGCGCGACATCTCCGACCGCAAGCTGCGCAAGGTGCTGCGCGACCTCGACGCGCAGGTGGCCGCGTTGCCGGACACGGAAGGCGCTGCGGACGCGACGGATGTCGGCGGTTCCGACGTCGGCGTGACGGGCGGTGCCGGCGCGCTCATGTAGTTGCGCGATTGCGTGGCCATGCCGCACCGGCGACGTAGTTTGTGCAAAAGCCGTGTCCGGATGCGGGTCGCGTGGCGCAATCTGCAAGAATGGTGAGTGGTGAAGGTCGGCGTCCCGCCGGCCATGGAAGGACGGGGCAGTGGGAGTCAATCTCAAGAAAGTGGCCAAGGCGGCCAAGGAATACCGGCATATCCTCATCGTGATGCGCCACGCCAAGGCCGAATCCCTGGGCAAGTCCAGCGACCGTGACAGGAACCTGACCGACAAGGGCCTCAAACAGGCCAAGACCGTGGCCAAGGGATTGGCCGAGCTCAAACTCGTCCCGGACCGCATCGCCTGTTCGGGCGCGGCCCGCGCTCTGCAGACCTGCGAGCGCATGCTCAAGACCTTCGGCGACCATCCCACGGTGGATTACCGCCAGAGCCTGTATGACAACGGCGTGCAGGCCGTGTTCGACGAGATCGCGCAGACCAAGGGCAAGCATCGGGTGCTGATGGTGCTCGGGCATGAGCCGACCGTGTCGATCAGCTGTCAGTGGCTGGCCTCCGCGGATTCCGATCCGTCCCTGCTCGATTTGCTCAACCTGGGCCTGTCCACCGCCGGCGTGGTGATCTTCGGTTCCGACGAGCCGTTCGAGCGTTGGCAGATCCGCACTGGCCACCTCCTGGCCGTCCTCACCCCCAAGGACTTCGACTGATTCGTGACTGTGATGCATCCCGATCGTGGCGCAATATTCCAAAACCGTGAAATTCCAACGTTTTGGAGACATGTGTCACGGTCACGATGTATCAGAGTCACAGAAAACCTGTCACGAGGGTCCACAGCATGGGAAACGGAGTCACAAGAAACCAGAGTCCGGACGGAGCAAGCCGAGGCTGGGCAGTAGATTAGGGTATAAACCTGGTTTATAACGACACTCAAATCGAGCTGATGACTTATATCCTGAACTTCTCTGATAGGCTGACCGCAACACGATAGCGAACGCATCCGGCGCGCGCGACGGTCCGGGAACATTCGGGGACCCGGACACGCAAGCGCCATCGTCAACGGTCAGGAGGCATCATGTCCACACTCACCTCGGTTTCCGGCTTTCCCCGCATCGGCGGCGACCGCGAATTGAAGAAGGCCATCGAGGGTTACTGGAAAGGCAAGCACGGTCTGGACCAGGTGCGCGCCACCGCCAAGGAGCTGCGCGAGCGCCATTGGCGGCTGCAGGCCGAGGCCGGCATCGATCTGATCCCGAGCAATGACTTCAGCTACTACGATCAGGTGCTGGACACCGCCATCCTACTCAATGTGATCCCGCAGCGCTATGACCGTCTGGCCTTCGAGAACCCCGAGGACACGCTGTTCGCGATGGCCCGCGGCTATCAGGGGCCCAAGGGCGACGTGACGGCCCTGCCGATGAAGAAGTGGTTCACCACCAACTACCACTACCTGGTACCGGAGATCGACAGCGCCACCGACATCCATCTCAACGGCACCAAGCCGTTCGATGAGTTCGAGGAGGCCAAGGCGCTCGGCATCCACACCAAGCCGGTGCTCGTGGGCCCCTACACGTTCCTGAAGCTCGCGCGCAACGCCAAGGCCGAGCCGCTGGAGCTCGACAAAGGTCTGGTCAACGCCGTGGCCGCCGTCTACGCCGAGATCCTGACCCGCTTCGCCGCGCTCGGCGCCACCTGGGTCCAGTTCGACGAGCCGTATCTGGTGCTGGACAAGGAGGACGGCGACGTCGAACTGTTCAAGACGCTGTACGCCAAGATCCTGCCCGCCCGCACCGGCGGCGTCAAGGTGCTGCTTAACACGTATTTCGGCCATATCGCCGACGTGTACGAGACCGTGAGCCTGCTGGGCTTCGACGGCATCGGACTGGATCTGGTCGAGGGCCGGGACGAGAATCTGGAGGCCGTCGGCCGTTACGGCGTGGGGGAGTCGACCACGCTGTTCGCCGGGGTCATCAACGGCCGCAACATCTGGCGCAACGACTACGCGGCGAGCCTGGGGCTGGTCGACGCGCTGCGGCAGGTCACGCCGAATGTGGCCGTGGCCACCGCCTGCTCGCTGCTGCATGTGCCGTTCAGCACCGCCGGTGAGGACGGTCTGGGCGATGAGGTGCTCCGGCATTTCGCGTTCGCGGTGGAGAAGCTCGGCGAGCTGCGTGCGGTCGCCGACCTGTCCGACGCCGACGAGGAGGCGAAGAAGGCCTCCGACCTCCTGCGTGAGAACCAGGCGCTGTTCGATGGCACGCGCGTCGAACCCGACCGGGCCGTGGCCGACCGTCTGGCCGCGCTGACCGACGAGGACGCGACCCGCCTGCCCGCCCGCGCCGAGCGCCAGCGGCTGCAGCGTGAGGCCCTGCACCTGCCGCTGCTGCCGACGACCACCATCGGCTCGTTCCCGCAGACCGCCGAGGTGCGCGCCGCGCGTGCCCGCCTGCGTAAGGGTGAGTTGAGCCGCGAGGATTACGATGCGTTCATCCGCTCGCAGATCGATCAGGTCATCGCCTGGCAGGAGCAGATCGGGCTCGACGTGCTCGTGCACGGCGAGTTCGAGCGCAACGACATGGTGGAGTATTTCGGCCAGCGGCTCAACGGGTTCCTGTTCACCCGGAACGCCTGGGTGCAGTCCTACGGCACCCGCTGCGTCAAGCCGCCGATCGTCTGGGGCGACGTCTCGCGCCGCGAGCCGATCACCGTGGCCTGGAGCTCGTACGCGCAGAGCCGCACGAACCATGTGGTCAAAGGCATGCTCACCGGTCCGGTGACGATTCTCAACTGGTCGTGGCCGCGCGAGGACGTCTCCAACGAACTGCAGACCAGGCAGCTGGCGCTGGCGATCCGGGACGAGGTGCTCGACCTGGAGCGGGCCGGCATCCGCGTCATCCAGATCGACGAAGCCGCGCTGCGCGAGAAACTGCCGCTGCGCAAGTCCGACTGGCACAAGAAGTATCTGGATTGGGCGATCCCCGCGTTCCGGCTCGTGCACGCGGCCGTGCAGCCGACCACGCAGATCCACACCCACATGTGCTATTCGGAGTTCAACGACATCATCCGCGACATCGACGCGATGGACGCCGACGTGATCTCCTTCGAGGCCTCGCGCGCCGACCTGGTGGTGCTGGACGCCATCCATGACGCGCATTTCGAAACCGAAACCGGCCCGGGCGTCTACGACATCCATTCCCCGCGCATCCCCTCGGTCGACGAGATCGAGGAACGCATCGACGAGATCCTGACCAAGGTGGACGCCGGCAAGCTGTGGATCAACCCCGACTGCGGACTGAAGACCCGCGGCAACGAGGAGACCTGGCCAAGCCTGAAGAACATGGTGGAGGCCACCCGCATCGTCCGTGCCAGGCTGGCCGCCCGCTGACCGGCGCATCGTACCGCACCATCTCGTTTCGGGCCGGTGATCCCCTGGGGATGCCGGCCCCGACATAGGAGAGTCGTTCACCATGAGCAAGCCGCTGTTCTCCCTGGAGGTGTTCCCTCCCAAACGCACCGCGCCGATCGGCACGATCTACGACACGCTCGACGGCCTGCACGGCGTCGATCCCGCATTCATCTCGGTGACCTACGGCACCGGCAAGCAGTCGGACAGCACGATCACCGCGCGCATCGCCAACACGATCCGCACCGAATACGGCATCCCCGCCGTCGCCCATCTGACCGCCCAGTATCTGGACCGCGATCAGGCCGACGAGGCGTTGGACATGTTCGCGCAGGCCAAGGTCGCCGCCGTGCTCGCGTTGCGCGGCGACCGCAACCCCGAGCGCGAGCCGGCTGGCGTGTTCGAGCACGCCAGCGACCTGACCCGCTACATCCGCCGGACCCATCCGGAGATGACCGTGTACGGCGCCTGCTACCCGGAATGCCATCCGCAGTCCCGGGATCTGGACGAGGACATCAACTGGCTCAAGGTCAAGGTGGACTCCGGCGCCAGCCATCTGATCTCCCAGCTGTTTTACGACAACGCCGACTACCTGAGGTTCCTGGACAAGGCGCATGCCGCCGGCATCGACGTGCCGATCGAGGCCGGCATCATGCCGGTGACCAACGCCGCGTCGGTCCGGCGCATGACCGGCATGTGCGCCTCCAAGGTGCCCGAACGGCTGGCCACCATCCTGGACCGCTGGGGCGATGACCCGAACACGCTCAAGGAGGCGGGCATCATCTACGCCTCCGA
>NZ_DGVO01000036.1:0-22921 GCF_002394995.1 Bifidobacterium sp. UBA4282 | reverse complement strand
AGTGCGCAACAAACCGGGCGTTATCAGGATTCCAGCCGCCAAACACAAATCGCTAGCGGAGAGGGGTGACGCAACCATGCACAATCAGATTCCACAGGGTCGGTGAGAACATGCCCGAAACCAAACTTGACCGTTTGGCCTGCAAGAATGTTTTAGAGCTGTTGGACGGGATGCTCAACGCGGAGGCCGGTGAGATCACCGGGGCAGTTAGGTGCGAGAGGACCTAGGAAGGAAGGAATGCCGCGCCGGCCGCTCTTCTGTGAACGGCGGGAATGGTTGTTTGTTATAGGATTGCTATTGAGAATCCGCGGTTGGCGTGGGTTTTGAGAAGAGGTTTTCATGACAGATCATAACAATGCTGTTCCACAGTCAGGCAATGGCGAACAACCGACATCGGTTCTGCCGCAGTATTCACAACCGTCGCCCCCTAGCGTCGGTGAGCAGCCCACCTCAGTCTTCCCGCAGCCGGAGCAGTCAGGCAACGGCATGTCGCCGATGTCCGTCAACTGGCAGCAGAATCAATCTGGCCAGCAGCAACCCGGCAGCCAGCAGGCGTTCAACGTCCTTCCCACGGCTCCAGGTCAACCCGACCAAGGCAATACCGGGAATGGCGACAGAACCGCCAAGAACAAGAAGCCACTATGGAAAAAATGGTGGTTCTGGGTAATCGTAGTGATCGTCCTCGCGGCCATAGGGGGCGCTTTAGGAGAAGGGAACGCCGGCAGTCGGAATGCGGGCCCGTCAACCACGTCCTTCGGCAAGACTGGAGCGACCACCGGCCAGCAGGAGCCCGAGAAAGAGCCCGAACGGGAACCGGAGAAAGATCCGGTATTGCAGAGTATCACAGCCACGTACACTGGGTCGACGGACGCTGGGACGAGCGTCGACATCGACTCGTTCAGCGTCACAGGAGCCTATGATGACGGCAGTACGGACAGCATCGAAGGATGCGCGGTGACCAATCCCGGCGAGCTTGTCGGCGAGCAGGCCACCACGTTCACCATCGACTGCGGAGGCGTGACCGTGAACGTGGAGGTGACTGGAGTCACCCCGGTTCCCGTCGAATACCAGAACGCGCTCGTCAAAGCCAACCAGTACTCCGACATGATGCACATGAGCAAGCAGGGCATCTACGATCAGCTCGTCAGCGAATATGGCGAACAGTTCACCCCGGATGCCGCGCAATGGGCGATTGACCACATGACGGCCGATTGGAACGCGAACGCCTTGCAGAAGGCAAAGGACTATCAGGACATGATGGCGATGAGCCCCGCGGCGATCTATGATCAGCTCATCAGTGAATACGGGGAGAAATTCACTCCCGAAGAGGCGCAATATGCCATCGACCATCTGAACGATTGACCATAACGTCAACCAAACAAACGCCACGGCGCTCTAGCGAGTGCCGTGGCGCTCGCTGTTCCGGTAGGCGATATCGGGCATCTGTTTCGTGCAGTATCGAGGTGTTCGGCGGTATCGGCCCCTGACGGATCATGCGTACCCGTACCTGTTCATGGACGGTGTATGGCACAAACGCACCAGAGGGTCGTCGGCAGCTTCCCGGACGGCAGGAGCGCGCTCATGCTCATATGCGCGCGTCCAGTACGTCACCGCCAACGAATGGTCAAGCCGACGCTACCTGGACATGTTCCGACTCAATGACAGGCTCATGGAAACACTGATCACCGCGCCATGGACGGGCGGAACCACATTTGCGCAACTTTTCGGGCACAAGGGGCTGCGGACGTTTTCTTGGAGACTGAGCGGAAGGATTGTTGCCGTGTCCGGTCGTGAGGAGCGTGAGCGGGCGGTGGAGTTGTATTTCTCCACGTCGATGTCCACGAAGCAGGTGGTGGAGCATCTGGGGTATCCGACCAGACAGTGTCCGGGTACGGTGGCTGCGCGACGATCCCAGGTATGCGGTTGCCGTTCCCAAGCCGCCCATACCGTTGGGGACGCGGTGTCGCGCGGTGGAATTGTGCCTGTCTGGTATGCGGCAGAAGCAGGTGGCGACGGAGCTTGGCGTCAGCGCCGGTGCGGTGCATCATTGGATGAGACTGTACCGCGCCGGTGGAATGGCGGCGCCGGAGACCGGAACGGAGGGATGCCATGCCGCAGGCCGGAACCGATAGCGAGCCGTTGGGCGATGACCCGGATGTGCTGCGTCGGCGGATACGGGAGCTGGAGCCGGGGGAACGCGTTGATGCGGGAGGTGGTTCGGGGTCGCAGAAAAAGACCCGGGCGCCGACCTGCGGCGCCTGTCGAACCGGGAGAAGACGATGCCGGTCGACCGGCTGAGGCCGAGGTATTCGCTGAGGTCGCTGACATGCTTGCCGCGGTATCGCGCCCAGCAGCTACCACTACCACCACGCGAGAACGGGGGTCGATAAGTACGGGGCCCTGCGCCGCCGCGTCGCGGACGTGTTCCGCGAATCGAGGGGCCGGTACGGGTATCGGCGGGTCAAGGCCGCGCTCGGGACGGGTGTCTCGGAGAAGGTGATTCGCGGGATCATGCGCGAGGACGGGTTGGTCGCCCGTGTCCCTGGACGTCGGCGCTACAGCTCGTACGAGGGCGAGGCCGCGTCCCGCGCCGGACAACCTCGTCAACCGGGATTTCACCGCCGAACGACCCAACGAGAAGTGGCTCACGGACACCACGCGGGATCAAGGCCAGCGACGGAAAGGTGTACCTTTCGCCGATGATCGACTGCTGCGACGGCATGGTCGTGGCGCACACGGCCGGGACGTCGCCGAACGCGGAACCGGCGCGACACGATGCCGGGTCCGGGCCGCCGCCACGCTGCGGCCCGGCGAGCGTCCCGCGGTCTCACGGCGACCGCGGTTGTCATTACCGGTGGCCGGGATGGCTGGACCGGATGGGCCGGCACGGCCTGGTCCGGTCCATGGGCGCGAAGGGGTGCAGCCCGGACAACGCCGCGGCCGAGGGGTTCTTCGGCCGTATGAAGGACCGGGTCCGTGCATCTCCGGGCATTGGGAGGAACGCACGTGCGAGGAGGTCATCGACCTCGCCGGCGAGTGCATCCACTGGTACAACCATTCGAGGATCAAACAGTCGCTGGGCTGGAAAAGCCCGGTAGAATACAGAACAAGCCAGGGGCTGGCCGTATAGGAAACAACTCCAAGAAAACGTCCGCAGCCCCAACCGTACATTCCGCATCTTCTTCGCCGATACGATCCGATGCGGGCTGATGGTGTGCCGTGAGATGTTCGAACGCGCTCGTTCGGGACGTCGGGGATTCGACCGTGGATTCCTGTATGAACAGAAGTACAAGCTGGCGGATGTCATGCGGCTACTGGGCTGGTCCGACGAGATGAACGGGCAGAACGTCGGCGGATACTTCTGCCATAAGGCATCCGGCACCATGCCCATCTTCGTCAAATACGCGAACAGTCAGTATGACGACCGGTTCCTCGGGTTGCAGGAGATGCGGTATTTTAGCAAGAACAACCGCACCGAGGATTCGCCGGAGTTCCAGTGGGTGAAATACGGCTATGGCACGGAAGCTTGGCAGGAGGACCACTTCATTCCGTTGTTCGTGATGCGCAAGGAGGAATCCGACGAGGCGAAGTACTACTACGTCGGACACGTCGCCGCAGTCAACGACTTGCATACCATTACGCGGAAGACCGAAGGAGATGGGGGCGCAACGGTGAACCTCGCCGTCGCCAACCTGCGTCTGGCCAGGCCCCTGGACCCCGAACTGTTCCGTCATTTGACGGGTATGGCGACGTCGTAGCTAGGAGTACATTCTTGCAAAGAGACATGGGCTATTCTTTGAATTAGGGCACAACGGAAGTTCAGATGAAGGGCTGAATATGTCGGAAGATGAGACTCAATCGCCGGTGAAGAAACGGAACTTGGATGGCGAAATGGCCAATGCTGCATTGCACGGGGAAACCGATAAAATTGTTCGGCTTTTTGGCAGTGCCGCCCGCGAACATTATGCTGCATACGCGGGTCGGAACCATGAGGTATCGAATACTCACGGTGCATTGAGAACCATCGTTGAGCAGAAGGAAGCCGCTGGACGGTATCGGAGTATTCAGCTTAAACAGCAAGCCGGCTTTGCGGCCGAAATCAAATCTGTGGCACGGCGAAACGCCGGCGCTATTATCAATGGGGACAACGAACGATACATACGCGAAGATGATCGAACGGGCGTGGCCAATGATCGGCTTGTGGATATCAACAAGGTTGATGCCAAAGGCGAGACGGTTTCTGGTGGTGCCGAGCAGATGAAATTCGTGGGTTCATCTCACAAGGATTTGCTACGAAAATTGCAAAGCGAAGAGTATCAGCGTTATTTTGAAGGAGACGTTGTTGTAGACATCGCCGATGACGATTACGCTGCACTCATAGGGGGTAACGGCACTCCAGGTCTTATCGATCAACGGTTGGATGAACTGAACGATCTGTTGGAGAATGCCTCGCCGAATAAGAAGGCCGAGATTCAGGGCAAAATCGACAAGCTGCGGACCATCAAAAGCAAGCTTCGCAAAAGCGGTCTGACCCGCCGTGAGGCTATGGAGGCCGTCCAGCATCCCAAGTGGGCCACTGTCAAGGATGTGATCGGTGTCGCTCACAAGGCCGGCGTCCAGCAGGCATTGAACGTGGCCGCTGTGACTGGTGCCATGTCCCTGGTGCGAGAATTCGTCGCTTATGTTAAGGGCGAAGAGGACTTGCAGGAAGCGGCAGGCAAAGTCGGGAAAACAGTCGGCATCGCTGCTGCGATGGGATATGTGACGGCGTTTGCCGGTTCCGCGGTCAAAGGTGCCATGCAGAATTCGGCGAGTGAGTATGTGCGGTATGTCTCTCAAACCAACGTCGTCTCCGGCATGGCTTCGGCGGGTGTCGAAGTAGGGAAAAGCGTTGTGCGTCTATGCCAAGGTAAGATCACGCCGGCCCAGTGCGTGGAGGAACTGGGGGAGAAAGGCGTCGGTCAGATTGGCAGCCTGATGGGTGCCGCAGCGGCAGCGGCGGCCGCCTCCGGTGCGGGTATGGGGACGATGGCGACGATGGCGCTTTCCGTCGCCGGCAGCACGGTGGGATATTCGGCCGCTCTCGCCGTGTATCGAGAATTGTCCATGGCGCTTGAGGAATATGAGCTCGCCCGTGAGGATCGCATCCGCATGGAAAAGGAATGCGCGGAAGCGATTGAGGCAATTCGTCGGTATCGCGTGGAAATGGACACGCTCGCCAAGCAGTATTTCGAGCGCTGCTATACATCATTCGAAGCCGGATTCGCGGCGATGGACCAAGCGATTATCAATCAGGATCCTGACGGCTATATCGCAGGCAATGCCGAGATCTGCGAAGTGTTGGGACGCAAACCGCAATTCCGCAGTATGAGCGAATTCAATGATCTGATGGCATCCGATGAGAGCCTGAAACTATAGGAGGAGAGCGACGATGTTTGTTTCGACGAAAGACGCGCTGTCATCGTATTACTATCTGATTGCCGTCGACGAGCATGTCACCGACGAGGAACGCGACATGTTCGACGCGATCGGTAATGACATCGATCCTCAGATGTTCGGGAATTACCGGGAAGAACTGGTGGACGGGTGCCGGAACACGGTCAATCAGGCGTCGTTGTCCACGGATCGATTCGAAATGCTCGTGGAAGCGGTCGACGATGCGTTGCACGCCGTTGATACGGACGCTCAGGATGCGGTGAGTTCTCGACTGCTGGTGTGGAATATGCTTTCCATCTCGTTTGCGGACGGCGGCGCTTCGGAAGACGAGTTGAAGATGATTCGTCACGTCGCCCGGCATTGCGGGGTCGACAGGGACGTATTCCAAGAGATGGAACAGTTGATGCGTAGCGCTTCCGCGGTGCTTAATGAGAAAAGATACTTGGAATCCTCCAACGGCACATATGCGGAGATCAAGCCCATCATCGACGAAATGAATAAGCGGTGTGCGGCGATCCAACGCGCGGCTGAACAGCTTATCGGTGACGAACTGGCACCGAAGCCGGGCAAGGCTAAAATGCCGGAGAAGGATATTATCGACCATGCGAAGGAAAAGATCGAGGAGGGAATCGCGCCCGCGGCCAATTGGGTTCAGGAACAGGCCGCGAACGTTGCGGATGCCGCGGGCAGCGCGGCGAAGCCGGTGCTTGAACAGGCCGGTTCCGCTCTGAATTCGGCGGGCCATGCCATCGAGGGAGCGCTTAATCCCATTGGCGATGAGGTACAGAAACAGGCCAAGAACGCGCTGGGCGCCGCCAAGAACGTCTTCGGCGGGTTATTCGGCAAGAAGTGACGCACAGGTCTCGGAGAGAACGTACAGCATACAAAAAGAACCGTCAGGGGAGAGGAAACTATCATGCCAGTGTTCGTACCGCTGTTCATCGGAGCCGCAGTCGTATCCGCCATGTCGGGCACGGGGATGTTCGTTAAGGGGGTGAGCGACCATGGCAAGGCGAAAAAGCTCAACGACGATTCAAAAACTCGTTCCGAACTGGCGGCGTCAAGACTGGAGGAGCTTCGTAAACAATGCAACAATGCCATGGAGGAGCTCGGTAGAGAAAAACTCGTCATCCTTGAAGGGAATATCGGCCGTTTTCTCGGTGCGTTCACGCGATTGAAGAACGTCGAATTCTCCGAGACCGAAGGTTTGTTCGAGGCCAAGCGGTTTCATGCGGAACAGGCTGATTTCGACGAATTGAAGAAGATGAACGGATTCGCTTCATCGATGTTGCAGGGAGGCGTGACCGGCGTCGCGGGCGGTGCATTGACCGCATTCGGCGCATATAGCGCCGCTTCCACGCTCGCGACCGCATCAACAGGCACGGCCATCAGCACTCTCAGCGGCGTCGCCGCCTCGAACGCCACTCTGGCGTTCTTCGGAGGTGGATCGCTTGCCGCCGGCGGCATGGGAATCGCGGGCGGCATGGCGGTACTCGGTGGGTTGGTGACGGGGCCTGCGCTGCTTGTCATGGGCATGATCGTAGGAGCCAAAGCGGGTAAGAATCTGGAGAACGCCAAAGCATATGCCGCACAGACCGACCAATATTGCGAGGAGATGGAGGCCGGTGCCGAACAATGTATCGCCATTCGCCGACGTACGTATATGCTATATGCTTTGCTTACCAGGCTCGATGCATATTTCCTGCCGCTGATCCGCCGGATGGAGGACATCATCGCGACCGAAGGCGAGGACTATTCCGTGTATTCGGACGAAAGCAAAGGCGTCATCGGTACGGTCGTGTCCACTGCGATTTCCATCAAGACTGTGGTGGACACCCCGATGCTTGCCGAAGATGGGTCGTTGACCGAGGAATCGAAGGATTTACTTGAAAGAATGAAGGAATGAAAATAAGGCGTTTGATTGGAAGCATGCTCCTTGCGCCGTGGGTAGAAGATGACTGTTTAATAGTGTGGCTGGCTGAACTGTGCGCGGATTGCTGTTTTTCCATCTGCGGATGTTCCTTACCGTTTGCGCTCAGCCTTAGAGGCGAGTAGTGGCGTAGAGACTCGTGGATTATTCGATAGCGTTAACAATCGGTTGCAGCAATTCGATGAGATGTGGGACATCGACGGTGACGGTGCGATAGAGCTCGTCGGCGTCGATGGCGTCATATTCATGGACGATGATGTTGCGTAATCCGCGCAGTTGAGGCCAAGGCAGGTTGGGTATTTCAGAGATGAACGCATCGGAGAGTCGATTTGCTGCCTCTTGGGCTTGGATAAGCTCCATGGCCACCGAATTCAGCAGTGGCCTATTGGCTTCCAGATCGGCTGCGGATGATGCCTCAGCCGCATCCTGAACTGCAAAGCTGAGATGCTCCACCAGGCGCAGCAACGTGGTTTCGTCACGGAATCGTTGATCGGTGTGGGGTTGGGCGTTCATGCTACACGCACCAGATCGGGGCGGATGTGTTCCAGGAATCGCTTGCTGGCTCGGCTGTGAGCGGCCTTGTGTTCCAGTGCGTCGAAGGAGAGCAGCGACACGGTCCTGCCAAGTGCCGATTCCAGTTCGTCCTTAAGGTGCGCGGTTTCGAATAGGCCGTATTCAGTGCCGGCGCTCCTGCGATACAGCAGGTCGATGTCGGAATCTGGGCGGGAACGGCCTTGTACAACCGATCCGTATGCATACAGTTCGGTGATGCCATTGCGCCGGGCAATGGCTTTGACCAGTAGCCGGATGGTCTCGATGTCCAGCGTGCTGGAACTGGGATAGGTATCCAGAGCTTCTTGATACCGCTGTAGGAAATCTTGTGTTGGGTTTCCGCCATGTTCTGCGCGTGACACGGCCGATTGCGTGGTGCCCATCGCATGCGCGACCGCCGCCTGACTCAATCCGCGGCGAATGCGCTCCTGCTTCAAATCGTCAATCATCGCCATGTATCGAATATAGCATAACTGCTATGTCGAAATTGGCGCACAATTCGGATGCGCATCCTTGGTCTAAGCAATGGTACTGGCATGCTATATCGCGCGGAATGCTGCACAACGTGTGTGAATCTATCGCAGATCCATCTCCATCAGATGCGAGGCATGAATCAGCCCGCGACCCACGTGGATCTCATACACGCCATGGTCGGTGAATCCGCAGGAACGGTACAGCGCGATGGCCGGCGCATTGTTATCGAATGTGTCGAGCCTCAGTGACTTCATACCGCGTTCCATCGCCATCGCGGCGGCCTTGTCGATGATTGCACGTCCCACGCCGCGGCCGCGCGCAGCGGGTGAAACCCCCAGCAGATGCAGCACGTTGACCTCCGCATCATCGCACTGCACATCCCAATCGATGATTTCGTAATCCACGCCTTGAACTCCGTTGAGAATGCAGGCGCCCAGCACTGGATTGGCTGTTTCCGTGGCACCGTCTCCAACGTCAGCCACGTTGTGTTTGTCGCTTTCTTCGTCAACCGCCACCAGCAGGTTTCCATCGGATGCGGCGTCCATCAGCATCTCGTGCGAGGGGTGCGAGCCCATCTGCCACCACACATCCAACGGCGTGTCTTGCATCGCATCCACGATAGCGGCGTACATCGCCTCGATCTGCGGCAGTTCATCCACCAGCGCGGTGCGAACGATCATCATCAACTCCCATCCATGGTCCGATTCGTGCTCTTCGATGGTATCAGCGGATAACTGCCTTCATTCCCGAAACCGTCAAACCGCAATGCCGCAGCTGTCGCACCGCAGGGGGAGCATGGAATCCATGAAGATCGTCATCGCGCCTGACTCGTTCAAGGGCAGTCTGACCGCGCGGCAGGCTGCGGACGCCATCGAACGTGGCGTGCGGCGCGTGACTCCCGACGCCGACATCATCTCCATCCCCATGGCGGACGGCGGCGAAGGCACGGTCCGCGCCTTGGTCGACGCCACCGGCGGTCGCCTGATCTCGGTCCGTGTCACCGGGCCATTGGGCGAACCGGTCGCCGCCACATATGGCATCCTCGGCGATGGCACGACGGCCGTCATCGAGATGGCCGAAGCCGCGGGGCTGCATCTCGTCGGCACCACGCCCGACCCGTTGCACGCCACCACGCGCGGCGTCGGCGAACTGATCCTCGACGCGCTCGGCCGCGGCGCGGAACGCATCATCGTCGGACTCGGCGGCAGCGCCACCAATGATGGCGGCGCCGGCATGGCCCAGGCTCTCGGCGTCCGATTATTCGACGCCGATGGTCGTAACCTGCCGGGCGGGGGAGCGGCGCTCGCCGACCTCGCCCGCATCGACTGCACCGGTCTCGACCCGCGCGTCACGCGCGCGCCGATCGTATTGGCCAGCGACGTCACCAACCCTCTGACCGGCCCCGACGGCGCAACGGCGGTCTTCGGGCCGCAGAAAGGCGCGACGCCCGCCATGATCGAACAACTCGACCGGGCCTTGGGCCACTATGCGGAGGTCATCCGTCGCGATACCGGTCGCAGCGTGGACGCAATCCCCGGAGCAGGCGCGGCAGGCGGACTCGGCACCGGGTTCCTCGCGTTCACGGACGCCACCATGCGTTCCGGCATCGACCTTGTCATCGAAACCGTCGGCCTTAAGGAGCGATCGGTCGGTGCCGACTACTGCTTCACCGGCGAAGGGTGCGTCGACGGGCAGACTCAATACGGCAAGACGCCGATGGGGGTGGCACGAGCGGTGCATGAAGTGGCTCCGGCATGCCACGTCATCGCACTCGCCGGCAGCATCGGGGAGGACGCCGAACAACTGAACGCTTTGGGGTTCGCTGCCATATTCGGCATCCAACCTGGAGCCGTGTCCCTGCAGGAGGCGCTTGCCGGCGCCTCGCGGAATCTTGAGCGAACCGCCGAACAGGTGATGCGCCTGCTAGTCTCCTAACCGCGTTCCGGCATGGGGACGACACGTCGGTCCGGCCTGACGAACGGCGGGTCGACCGCCCCGCTGCATAGCATCCCATAGAGTTCCGGATGCCGATAGGCGTTGCCCTGCACCTCGTATTCCCGGTATTTCCGCAGCTGATCCAGATCGAGCTTGGCGACGAACACGCCTTCGGTGCCGTCTGCCTGCAGCAGGCACATATCCCGGGACCCGTCCTCGCCGGGGCCGTCGGGCAGATAGGCCACGCCGTCGAACACGGTGGAGATGCCATTGCATCCCGGCACGGAATCCGGATAGTTGCAGGTCGCGATCGCGGTCATGTTCTCGTAGGCGCGCGCACGCAACTGCGCAAGTCGGTTGATCTCCATCGGGCAGGCGTTCGGTACCAGAATGAGTTCCGCGCCGTTGAGCATGAGGATTCGGGCGCTTTCCGGGAACTCGCGGTCGAAACGGATCATCGCGCCGACGCGCACGGGGCCGACGGCGGTGTCGAGCACGCATACCGGGAATTCATGCCCCGGCGTCAGGTGGCGCTCCGCGTCGAAGTCGCAGGTGTGCACCTTGGCGTAAACGAGCTGGCGCTCGCCGAACCGGTCGAAGAGCACCAAGGTGTTGCGCGGGCCGCCCTCGTGCCGTTCCAGAAGCGTCACGCCGATCGCCATGTTCAGCTCGCGGGCCAGCTCGCCGAACGCGCTGACGAAGTCGCCGTCCACGTCAACCGCCTCGGCCGTCCAGTCCTCGACGGGCCGGTCGTGCAATGCGTACCCGTTGCTCCACATCTCCGGGAACAGTGCGATGTCCGCGCCGAGTTCCGCGGCATGTCGGCAGGCCCGGATGCCTTTGGCTAGGTTGCCGTCCAGCGTGCCGGTCGGGTTGATCTGCAGCAGTGCGATGGTCAATACTCGCGGCATAGCGTGACTCCTTTGGGGCTATGGCCTTATTGGCACCGCTGGGCGATGCGATAGGTGGCCTCGTCGAACAACGCCAGGATGACGGTCATATCGGCGTGCTCGGGGTCCATAAGGAACGTGCGCATCTCCTCGATGGCGATGCGGATTGCGTCCTCGACGGGATATCCGTAGATGCCGCCGGAGATCAACGGGAAGGCGATGCTGTCGCAGCCGTGTTCGGCGGCCAATGTCAGGCTGTTGCGATAGCAGGCGCGCAGCTTGCCTTCCTCGCCGCGTGTGCCGCCGCGCCACACGGGGCCGGGCGTGTGGATGATGTGGCGCGCGGGCAGGCCGAACCCGTCGGTGATGACGGCTTCGCCGGTGGCGATGGGCGCGAGCCGATCGCAGGCCTCCTGCAAGCGACGGGCTCCGGCGGCGCGGAAGATGGCACCGCATACGCCGCCTCCCATCTGCAGTTGTGGATTCGCCGCGTTCACGATGACGTCCACCGCCATGGTGGTGATGTCGCCGCGCACGATTTCCAAGGCCATGGTCCACGCTCCTTTGCTCATGATGCGGCCATATCCGACACGGCCCATTGTAGTAAACGGTAGATATCTACCGTCCCTGAAAGGGCGTGGAAGAATGGGGGCAGCGACGGAAAGGAAGGTTGCCATGCGAGTGCTCCACACATCGGACTGGCACATCGGGCGGCGGTTCAAAGGCCTGGACCTGGGCGAGTATCAGGCCCGTGCATTGGATTGGCTCATCGGGCTGATCGAGCGTGAACGGGTGGATGTGCTCTGCGTGTCCGGTGACATCTACGATCTGCCGCGTCCGTCTGCTTCATCAGTGCAGCTGTTCGCACCGGTGTTCGAACGATTGGCGGGACTCAAGGTGAATGGGCATCCGCTTGAGGTGATCATGACGCCGGGCAATCACGATTCCGCCGACCGATTGGGATTCGGCGCAGGGGCGATGGTGCCGAACGTGCATATGCGCTGTCGGCTGGAAGACATCGCGGCGCCGGTGATGGTGGAACGTGATGGTGATGCGTTGGCGGTGTACACGGTACCGTATCTTGATCCGGATGCGTCGCGTCCGATATTGGCGGGGATGGTGAGTGCTGAGTTTGGGGCGGGGAAGGCCGATGGATGTGATGATGATTCCGATGCGTGTCCTGAGGGATTGCCGGGATTGCTGTGGCGGGATGGTGCTGTGGTGGTGCCGCGTTCACATGAAGGCGTGATGACCGCCGCCATGACGCTGATCACCCGCGACCTTGCCGAGCGCAGAACCCGGTATCCTGATCTGCATGCCATACTGATGGCGCATGCGTTCGTTTCGGGAGCTACGCCATCCGATTCGGAACGCGTTATCACGGTTGGCGGAGTGGACAGTGTGCCGGCCGGAGTATTCACCGGTTGCGGTTTCGATTATCTGGCTTTGGGGCATCTGCACCGGCCGCAGAATGTGACCATTCCCCAACCGGATGGCAAGCACATGAATGTGTTCCATTTTGGCCGGACGCCGCAGGCACGGTACAGCGGCTCGTTGCTGTCCTATTCGTTTTCGGAAGCGCCTCGGTCGCCACAGGTCGGTAACGGCAAGCAAGTGACCATAGTGGATTTTGGGGGAGAGGAAGGCAAGCATGAAGCCGGGCAGGGAACGCCGACGATTGAGACCAGGGCCGTGCAATCGGAGCAACCGGCCATGGTCTCAATCGCCGGCACGCTCGACGAGGTGCTTTCACAGGCCGACCTGCATCAGAAGGATTGGGTGTCCGTCACGGTGCAGTATGACGAATACCCGCAGCATCTCTATGAACGCATTGACGGCAAATATCCGTTCGCACTGGAGAAACGCGCTGTCTGCACGCGGGTGCGGAACACGGAACGCGCCATGGCCGATCTCACTGCCGTACGGGACGAAATGGATGTACTCAACGGTTTCGTGGAATACACCATCGGCCGTACGCCCGACGAACGGGAGACTGCAATATTGCGTCAGGTCGTGGAACAGGTTCGAGCCGAACGCGCGGAACATACCGGAGCTGCACAACAGTATGGCGCAGACAGCGATGATGGTTGTGATCGTGGTGAGGTGGATCGCAATACAACGGGTGATCTGGCGTTGTTCGATGACGACGTGGCGGGAAAGGAGTGAGCGATGCGACTGATCGGTATGAAGCTGAAAGGCGTCGGCCCGTACAAGGATGAATTCTCCATTGATTTCGCGGCCTTGTCCCGTTCGCACATGTTCCTGATCGAGGGGGAGACCGGCGCCGGCAAAACCACCATCCTTGATGGCATCACCTTCGCGCTCTATGGGTCGCCTTCGGTGTTGAACGCCGATAAGACGCGGATGCGTTCCAGATTCCTCGGCGAGAGCAGGGAAGTTACCGTGGTGGATCTGATCGTTGAACTCAACGGCGTGTTCTATCGCATCAGACGAGAACCTGAATACCAGTATGCGACCAAGAGCGGTAAAACGAGCACGCACCGTGCCACGGCCAAACTCTGGAAGATCGAAGACGACTTGCGACCGTTGACGGCAACGCCGGAACCCGATGGCGGCGCCACACGATACTTTGCATTCGCGGAGGGGGAAGGCCACGCCACGTCACTGGCGATCAAATCCAACGATGTGGCTGCGGAGATCAATCAGCTGATCGGGCTGAATCGTGATCAATTTTCGAAAACCATCATGCTGGCGCAGGGGCAATTCTCCGAATTCCTGCGTATGAAACCCGAGGACCGTACCAGACTGGTCAAGGAACTGTTCTCCGCCCAGGAATACGAACGCATCCAGGAGACGCTGAAAACCGCGGCGGATCAACAGCGACATGCTATGGAGGATGCCCAACGAACGCTATCCGAAACTGCTCGTCTGGCACAGCGTAACGCCGGTCGTATTCTGCAAGGTATCCGCGAATTCGGCGATAGCGCGGACGCGGTAGCGGAGGCATCGGATCAACAAGGAGATGCCGGTGGAACGACAGGTATGGATTCGAGCTTTTGGGGTCTGGACGAATCCGGCAACATCGCATACCCGAGGTACGGCGTTGAAGAGATTGTTGAACGACTGAACCAGACCATGACCCAGACCGCCATGCAGTCGGCTCGATTGCAGGATGACCTTGCATCGCAGACAGCCAAGCTGGAAATCAAGTTGCGCCATACGGAGGATCAATATCGGCAGAGTGCTGATCTGGTGCAACAGGCACAGGAAGAACGTACGCTGGTGCAGCAACATGTCGATTTGGAACGTCAAGGTGAGCAAATCGCAACGGAACGGAACCAAATCGAATCGGCTCGCAAGGCGGAGCCAGTGCTGGCCAAGCAACAGGATCTCGAGAAGCGCCGTTGCGAGTTGAAGGACACTGTCGACAATCTGGATGATGTACTGGAACGGCTCCACGAGTATCCCACAGCCGAGGTGTTGGAAGAACGGCATAAGCGTGCGTTGGCTGCGGCCGGAGGTAAGGACGCAGCCCGAGAGAGACTTGCGGTCGTTGCAACGCATCAGGCTTCGCTGGACAAAGTCGCCCAATCCGCCAAGCGCATGGAAGAAGCGCGTTCCCGGTACTTCGGACAACGGGATGACGTGCTTGCCCCTGCGCAGGAAGCCATGAAGGAACTGCCGGACGAGGCAACGGTCGCTGAACGTATCGCCGCGTATACCGAACAGCTTGCTCAGGAACCGTTGCTTCAGGAGCAGCGTAAACAGGCAGTGCAACGGCTCACTCATGCCCGGAAAGTAATAGAACTCGAGCAGCGTGTCGCTGAACAGAACGCTCAAGTCGATGAATTGGACATCGTCTGTACCCAAGCGGAACAGGCAGTCGAACAGGCGCGGCAGGAATTCACCATGTTGGATGCGGCGAAATACGCCGGCATGCTGAAAGAAGGGCAGCCGTGCCCGGTATGCGGCAGCACCACGCACCCCAGTCCCTATCAAGCTCCCGATGATGCGGTCACCGAGCAGAAAGTACATGCCTTGGAGCGCCATGCCAAGCAATGTGCGGAGAAGCTGCATCGGGCACAATCTGAACTTGGTCGGACCAAGACCAAGCTGGAAGCCGAGCGCGAAGCCGCCGAGGGGAACGGCGTCGAGAAAGCTCAGCAGGCCATTGAACAGGCTGATGCCGAGCTGACCAAACTGGAACAGGTCGCCGAACAACTGAGTGAAGTAAAGCGGCAGCGTGACGAGATACGCAAGGCGCAGGATGTCTTGCAGGAAGCTAAAACGCAACTTGCCAAACTTGAAAGCGCCTATCAGGCAGCCAAACAGACGATGGAATCCGCGCAATCCGAGGCTGCTGGCCATACTGAGGAATCCGTGGCGGCGGAACGTCGGGAAGCGCGGCGCCAGCTTGAAGAATCGGAGAAACAAGCCGAGGAAGCGGAACGTTTGAATCTGCGCATCAAGGAGCGTCAGAAGCTTGCCAAGCAGCAAACCCAGCTGCAAGCCCAATCCGCAACGCTTAACGCGCAGATTGCATCATTGAGCGGCGAAGTGGCCACCTTGCTCCAGCAGCAAGGTTTCAACGATATCGAAGATGCGAAAAGCAGTGCGTTGGACACTGCGGCCATCACACATAAACAACAGCGTATCGATGAATATGAGCGGCGGATTACCGCTAATCAGACCAGATTGCAGGACGCCCGACGCACCTTGGCGCAATCGATCATGGCGTATGTCCAGACATGCAAGGGCTTTACGCCCGAAACAAGCGGCGGTCTAGCGGAATCCGCATCTGGAGGAGAACAACCGCAGTTCGTCGTCCCCGCAACGGTTCCGGATGCCGGGGTTCCGGATGCTGCGATCCCGGATGCCGGGGCTCCCGATACCAGCGGCGAGCAACCGGTTGCCTATGCCGATGACCTTGAACCCACGGCATGGGGCTCAGCCATTGAATCCATTGATGTAGCGATGCTGAAAGCCGCTTATACCCACGCACAATCCGAGCGTGATGCCATGGTGAGTCGGCGGAGCGCGGCAGCGGATTGGGAACAGGAGCGTCTACGCTGCGCTGAGGAACTCAACGCTGCCGCACGGGACTGGCAGCGGGAGCTGGATACCTACGATCCTCTGTACCGCATGGCGCAACTGGCCAACGGCGGTGGCGATTCACCGGCGGACCGCCGCCTGACGCTGATCACCTACGCGGTCACCGAACGATTCCGCGATGTACTCATGCGCGCCAATGAGATCCTCAAGGACATCCAGGGCGGTGTCTACGAGCTGCGGCTGGGGGATCATGAAGGTCGCGGCGGCACCAAAACCGGTCTGCCCATCGACATCTTCGACCGTCGCAATGAACAGTTGCGCCCGCCCAGCAGTCTGTCCGGAGGCGAGACCTTCTTCGTCTCGCTCGCCCTGGCATTGGCGCTCGCCGACATCATCCAGGCGGAGAACGGCGGACTGTCCATGGAAACCCTGTTCATCGACGAGGGTTTCGGCACCCTGTCGGACGACTATCTGGACGACGTCATGGGGATCCTGCGCGATATCGCCAAAACCCGCGATGTCGGCATCATCTCCCACGTCGGTCAGCTCAAGGATCAGATCCACGAGCGCATCAGCGTCACCCGCGTCCACCCCGACGCCGAATCCCGTCTCGCCGTCATCGTATGAGCGTATGTCGGAAACACCAATGGTGTGGTACGGAACTCTTTTGACGGTTACAGCCGACTTCGGTACCACGGCTATGCGGTACGACATCGACAAAACGCTTGTTCAGCCCTTCCGTACCGCATCGATGGATTGTATGTCCGGCTCCGTGGAAGGTTCGACTGGTTGATCCGAACCATCCAGCTCGACCGGAGGATTGTTCCAGTCCTCGATGGTGCGTCCGTGCCGGCGCCTGGGGATGAACCGGCCGAGCACCGTGTTCTTTCCGCGCGAACGCACGTAGAAGAACCCGATGACCGAGAACACCGTGGCGCCGATGAAGTTGACGATCAGGTCCTCCATCGTGTCGATCAGACCGATGTCGAGGTATCCTCCGACACCCAGGTCGACGCCGTTGACCATCGTATCGGTGATGCCGTCGATCGTGACCGTGGTGTTCGTATTCGTCGGGTCGAGCGTTACCGAATGGATCGCATACACGATCGTGTCCTTCTGCATGTCCAGCGCGAAGAACTGATCCATCGCGAATTCGAAGAACTCCCAGAGCACGCCGATCGTCATCGAGAAACAGAACGCGGTGATCGACAGGAACAATGGTGACAGGTCGAACTTCACCCGGTCGCTGCGGTTGAGCAGATCCACCAGGGAGAAGCCGATCGCCGCGGCCAGGAACCCGTTCAGCGTGTGCAACGTGGTGTCCCAGAACGGGAACAGCACATAGAACGAGCTGATCTCCCCCAGGATCTCCGCGCTGAAGATGAACAGCAGCACGATGATCTCCAGCGTGGACGGCAACTCCACCTTGAACGTGACCTGCACGAACGCCGGAACCAGGAACATCACCAAGGTCAGCAGGCATAGGAACACGTTCTCGTAGTTGCCGTTGATGAACTGCAGCACCATCGTGATGATGACCAGCACGCGCAGCGTGACGTAGACCAGCGCCGTGCTGCGGTGCGCGCGGATTTCGGCGGACATCTCTCCGAGCAATGCGCGCAGGCCGCCGCGCCGGGACGTGGGGTGCGGGGAGGTTGGGGTGTTACGTGTGGTCATGCCAGTCCTTCGATGGTGGGCCGGTTCGACATACGGCCATGGGTTGTGGTCGGGAAGCGTGCGGCGTTTTCGGCTACTCCTCGATCAGACCGTTGCGGATGGCTCGGTCGAGCCACGCCTCATCGACGATCGGGATGCCGTATTCGCGGGCCTTGCGCGCCTTCGTCGATTCGGAATCGACATCCGCCGCGATGACGAGACTCACCTGCATCGTCACGGTCGGCCACACCACCAGTCCCAGACCCTCCAGCGTGTAGATCCACTCGTCGCGGGAGCGTTCCATGGCCCCGGTCAACACCACACGGTCGCCGCGATGCAGCCGGAACCGGACGCCTCCGTTGCCGCCATGTCCGCGGCCGGACATCGGCGCCGGCGTCGTGGAGCGGACCACGGGCCTGCCCAAGACGACGTCGTGCTGCGCGTCGCCGCTGAAGGCGTCCGCCGATGAACGGTGGCGGCCGTGATGTGTGCTGTTCCGATCCTTGCGATCCTTGCGATGCTTGTTGGGGATGCGGGATTGATCGGGTGCATCCGCGGATGTGCCGGAGTCCGGGGATGCACCGGAATCCGGTTGAACGGAAGAAACATCGTCGGCGTCATGATGCGGCGCAGCAGGGGAGTGCCGGCGCGCGTGTCGCCCGGTGGCGGCGTCGGAGAACGGTGGAACGGCTATCGCACGGTCGATCATGTCCGGCTCGATCGACAGCAGCGCGCCCACCTGCCGCAGCTCACGCTCCTCGTCATCGGTCAGACGCCCGTCGATCCACGCTTCGTCGGCCGCGTCGGCGAAATACTGTTCATGGATGCGCAGGCATTGCTCGCGTGTCAGTCCCAACTCGCGTGCCGTGTCCACCAACGCGTTCTTCTCATGCTCGCTCAGCCGCGCGTCGATCAGGCATTTGTCGAGCAGCGCCACATAGTCGGCTGCGGCGTCCAGCATCGCCGCATCATGGTGCCGATACCGCGCCGCACCGGGGTTGCCCGACTGCAAACGGTTCAGGAACGGTGAGACCGGTCGGTGCGCGGCATGGCTCTGGCGCGGCACCCACGGATGCGGCCGCTCCTCGATACGCGGCCATTCCAGTTCGGCGGCCAGCCGCAACGCCGGCCTCCATCCCTCCCAATCGGGAATGCCGTGCAGGAACCCGCTGAGCAGCAGCGCGGTCGCATGCGCGTCGCCGAGGGCGCTGTGGGCGTCGGTGTTGCGGATGCCGAGTTCACGGCAGCAGTCGTCCAGGCTGCGCAGTCCCAGAAACCGGTTGCTCAGCCGCAGCGTGCAGATCGACGTCGTCCGGTCCACTGGCGTGGTGTAGCCGATCCGGTTGTATTCGGCGTTGAGGAATCGGGAATCGAACACCGCGTTGTGCGCCACGAACGCGTAACCGTCGAGCCAATCTCGCAGTTCCGCGGCGATGCCCGCAAAATCAGGCGCATCCATCAGATCGGCCGCGTGGATGTGGTGCAGGTTCTGCGCACCCAGATCGCGCTGCACGCGGATCAGCGTCTCCGCCTCGTCCTCCAGCGTGCCGTCCGGCGCCACATGCACGATGCCGACCTCGATGGCGCGGTCGCCGCCCATCGGATTGATGCCGGTGGTTTCGAAGTCGACGACGGCGAACCCCTTCGGCGTGCGCTGAACGCCCATGCCACGCTCCTTGCCTGGTATCGGTTGTGCTGCGGAGGATTATGCATCCAGCATAGTCGGGAAACGGGCGGGGCGGCCTCCAAGGACACGGGACTTTTCCCGTGGGCGTATCCTCGGCGCGGATTTGGGACATGTCGGGCCCGGACGTCGAGGCTGCGCTACGATGTGCGGTAACGCTACCGCAAACAAGGAGGTAAGTCGATGGCGGGTGCCGCATCCTGTGGATCACTGAACGCGCCGGGACTGGGATTGCCGCTGAAGGCGACCGTCCCGGACGCCAAGGGCGCGCTGCCCAAACAGATGTTCATCGGCCGTGGGCCGGTGTCGGCCAAACTCAGGCAGCGGTTCACCACCGACCTTGAATCGATCGCGATGCTGGCGATTCTGCGGTCCTCGAACACGGGGCTGACCGAGAGCAGACGGTTCCCGGAGATTCTGGTGTTGGGGCTGCATGTGCCGGGCGGGGGAGCGGTGCCGGTCGAGGTGATCGACCACATCGCCGCACAGAGGCCCGGCGGCATCGTGTTCGTCTGCGTGCGCGACGGCGGCCCCCTGACCGATCCCGCCAGCGGGCAGACCGTCGAATCCGACGTGGAGCAGTGCGCGTTCGCCGTCCGCCGGAATGTGCCGGTCAAGCCCGGGCATACGCCGATCACCAAGGTTCATGCCGGAGTATGGAGGCCGGCGACGGACGCGCATCTGACGGTGCACGGCGCCACGATGGAGGAGTTGTGGGATTCGTTGTGTGCGCAGGTCATCGCCGACGACGTGGACGGCTCCGACATCGACAAGCGCATTGCGGCGCGTGAACGGGCGGTTTTCCTGGCGGCCGAGTATGCCAAGGCCGAAGCGGCGCACGGCAGGGCCAAAACCACGGAACAGCGCAACGCGGCCTACGGCAAGATGCTGGCCATCCGCAAGGAGCTGGCGCAGCTTAGGGTATGAACGCCGTATCCGTAACGTACGGCGTTTGCGGCGGTTCGGCCCATCCGCATTGTACGGGTGGCGTCGCCGCCAGCCGGAATCATATACGGGCGGTTCAACCGCGGACGAGCTTGATCTTCTCGATATCGTCGCGGTGCGAGGCGCGGTACAGCACGAACCGGTTGCCGATCACCTGCACAAGCTCGGCACCCAGACGCTCGGCCAGCTCCTCGCCGGCCTCCTTGGCAGTCAGACCGGAGCCGTCCAGCACATCGCACTTGATGAGCTCGCGCTTCTCGATCGTCTCGTCGGCTTGCTTGACGGCCGCATCGGACAGATCGTTCTTGCCGACCTGGATGATCGGATTGAGATGGTGGGCCAGCGCCTTGAGCTGCTTGAGCTGCTTCTTCGTCAATGCCATGTAAGACTCGCTTTCATCCTCTGCCTGATGCGACTGCACGTCGGTGAACCGACCATCTACGGTACGCGAAGGTGCGGAGAATCGCGGCGGCGGATTCATGGTTTGGGGAATGGTCTTGGATGGCTTCGAACGACTCGGACATACGACGGCCGCCGGTTGTACCTAGTGGCATGCCATAATACTGATGGTATGCAGGGGAACCCGTTTGGGTTGAGAAAGGCTTCGGACCTGACCCTTGGAACCTGTTGGTTAACACCATCGTAGGGAGGCATCATATGACCGACACCGCCGTATCATCATTCGACATCGCCACCATGACCCCGGAGCATGTGCCGCCGTTCGCGCAGCGGATGCGCGAGGCCGCCGACCTGGTCTGGGAGCAGGGCTACCGGCAGCCGTTCATCCGCGAACTCGGCGCCGGCACGCTGGCGCGCGAACGATTCGCCTTCTACCTGTTGCAGGACTACCGCTACCTGACCGAATACGCCAAGGTGCACGCGCTGGCGGCCACCAAAACCGACGACCCGGAGATCATGGCGTTCATGGCGCAGGTCCAGCAGAACATCTTCGCCGTGGAAAGCAGCGTGCACCGCGCCTACATGGCCGGCTATGGCGTCACCGAGGAGGAGATGCTCAACGTGCGGCAGTCGGCGTTCGCCCGCGCCTACACGTCGAACATCCTCACCATCGCGTATTCCAAGCCGCTGATCGACATCCTCGTGGCCGTGCTGCCGTGCGCCTGGGTGTATGCCGATTACGGGCAGCGTCTGGCCCGCGAGTTCGCCGACACCCTGGATGCCAACCCGTACAAGAGCTGGGTCGACATGTACAAGACCGACGAGTTCTGGCAGGGCTCGGTGTGGCTGATCGACCACATCGAGCGGCTCGCCGCCGACCTGCCGGAGGAGCGCAAGCAGGAGCTGGTGGACATCTTCGTCACCGGTGTGGAGAACGAGTACATGTTCTGGGCCAGCGCCTATGACATGCACTACTCGTGGAAGCCGGAATGGGACCGCTGACCGTGCGCGATGCCTCCCGGCACGATGCGGCCCGGTGAACCGTATCGGACGGTTCACCGGGCCGCATCCAAGAGCCGGGATGAGCGCGTCATGCCGGCTGCGGCGATGCCGGATCAGTCGTCGATGCCCATGCGGCGTTCGAGCGAATCCTTGGCCTGGTCGATCTGATCGTCGACGGCGTCCAGCCGGTCCTCCAACGACCACATGGTGTTGCGGTCGATGGTCTTGGCCCGGTGCGCGTCCTCGACTTGGTCGTCCAGTCGGTCGATCTCATCGTCCAACGCCTCCAACGGTCGCGTGGCGTCGAAGTACGCCTGCGGACGGTCGGCGGGGGCGGAGGGCACGGCCACGGCATCGGCCGTGGCCACCGCGTCGGCCGCACGGGACTCCAGGTCGGCGATCGCCGCGTCGAACCCGGCCTGATCGGTCGGCGCAGCCGGGGCCGAAGCGGAGGAACCGCCATCCGTGGCCGTTCCGGAGTCGGACGACGTGGTCCCGTCGTTGGCGGACGAGCCGGTGGAACCGGCCCGGAGGTCCTCGATCTCACGTTGCATGGTATCGAGACGTTGCAGGATCTCGTCGGTGGCGTCGTCGCGGCCGGCGCAGCCGCCCAGTGCAGCGGATAAGGCGGCGGTCAGGCACAACGCGGCACCGATGCTACGTAGTGTCTTGCTCATGTATACCAGTTTACCCGAGCACGGCCCGCGCCATGGCGTATGGATTACAGACTGCGGATCTCCGCACCGAACGGCCACAGGGCCAGCTTAGCCATCTTGAACGACTGCAGGCCGAACGGGATGCCGATGATGGTGATGCAGTTCACCAGACCCGCCGCCACATAGCCCAGCGCCATCCACCAGCCGACCAGGATCACCCACACGATATTGACAAGCGTCGAACCGATGCCGCCACCGTAGTCTACGGTCTTGCCGAACGGCGTCAGCGTCAGCGTGGCCATCTTGAAGCATTGCAGTCCCAGCGGGATGCCGATGATGGTGATGCACA
>NZ_DGVO01000038.1:25745-28288 GCF_002394995.1 Bifidobacterium sp. UBA4282 | reverse complement strand
GAATGCTGGGTGGGCTTGGTCTTCAACTCGTGCGCGGCGGAGATGTATGGCACGAGGGAGACATGCACGAACATGCAGTTGTCCGGTCCCAGGTCGCGGCGCACCTCACGCGCGGCCTCCAGGAACGGCTGGGATTCGATGTCGCCGACGGTGCCGCCGATCTCGGTGATGATCACGTCCACGTCATCGGAGGCCTGGGCGCGCATGCGGGACTTGATCTCGTTGGTGATGTGCGGGATGACTTGCACGCACTGGCCGAGGTATTCGCCGGCGCGTTCCTTGCGCAGCACCTCCTGGTAGATCTGGCCGGTGGTGACGTTCGCCTTCTGGCTCAGGAACACGTCGAGGAAACGCTCGTAGTGGCCGATGTCCAGATCGGTTTCGGCGCCGTCCTCGGTCACGTACACCTCGCCGTGCTGGAACGGGTTCATCGTACCCGGGTCCACGTTGATGTAAGGATCGAGCTTCTGCTGCAGCACGCGGATGCCACGCGAGCGCAGCAGGCGGCCCAGCGAGGAGGCGGTCAGTCCCTTGCCCAACGACGAGACCACGCCTCCGGTGACGAAGATGTGCTTGGTGATATGTTCCGATGCATTGCCATGATGTCTTCTAACCATGGGATTTCATCCTATCAACGATGCGTGACGTCTTGGTGACGTGTGTCCACGATGCAACCCTGTCTTGGTCACCCACGGCCTTGTGCGAAGCCGATTCGACCCCCTCCCCCGTAGTTTCCGATCATGGGACAAGACTCGCCACCATCTCCACATGCGGGATGCCGTCTTCCAGGAACTCGGCGGAATCGACGCGGAAGCCGAACCGTTCGTAGAAGCCGATCGCATGGCATTGGGCCTCGATGCGTAGTGTTTCGGCACCGTATTGTTCGCGCGCAATCCGGATCCCCTTACGCATCGCCATCGCCCCATAACCTTTGCCGCGGAACCGCGTCACCACACGGCCCAGACTCGCCTCCGGGAACGAGACGCCTGGTCGCAGCACGCGAAGTCCGGCAACCAACTCCCCCGCGTCATCGCATACCATGACCTGCCACGAGCCGGGATCCTTGCCATCGATGTCCTGGTAGGCGCACTCCTGTTCGACCACGAACACCTCGGAGCGGAGACGGAGGATCTCATACAACTCCGGCACCGTCAGTTCCTCGAACGGCTTGGATATTACACGGCACCTATTGTGTATCACACCTGTCGTCATTGATGAACCTAGATTCGTTCTCACGCCTCCAGGAGGTGCGCCACGGCCTCCAGGGCCAGGCGGTACCCGTAGAAGCCCATGCCGGTGATGGTGCCGGTGGCCACGGGGCTGATGACCGAGTACTTGCGGAACGCGTCACGGGCGGACGGGTTGGAGATGTGCACCTCCATCAGCGGCAGCCCCGCGTCGGTCACCATATGGGCGGCGTCGGACAGACCGTACGAGTAATGGGTGAACGCGGCGGGGTTCATGACCACGGGCGTCTGTTCGTCCACGGCCCGGTGCATCCAACCGATCATCTCCGCTTCGTCGTCGGTCTGACGGACTTCGACTTCAAGTCCCAGTTCCTCGCCCCAGGCCGTGCAGTCGCGGCGCAGGGTTTCCAGATCCTGATGGCCGTAGACGTCGGGTTCGCGCACACCGAGACGTCCAAGGTTCGGTCCGTTGACAACGATGACTTTGCGTGCCATATTCAGTTCCTTTCTCATGGGTTCTTCCTCCTTCGGCAAAGAGCTTGCCACACGTCCGGGCAGCATGGGAAAACCATAACGGCCGGTGTGCGGACCGTTCACGGACGGATGCGGCGGAATGCCTCCTCCACGGCCTCCATCGGCGGGTTCTCCAAGTGGATGACACGCCCGATGCGGTCCAGCACCACGAACCGCAGCATGTTGCCGCGCGCCTTCTTATCCCGGTGCATCAGCGCCAGCACGTCGGACCATGAGCCGCCGCCCCATGAGGTCGGCAGTCCCAACGCTCCGAGCAGTGAGCGGTGATAATCCACCAGGTCGCGGTCGATGTGCCCGAGCAGGTTCGACAGTTCCGCCGCGAATACCATGCCGACGGCCACCGCGTTGCCGTGCCGCCACCTGAAGTGCTCGATCTGTTCGATGGCATGACCGAGGGTGTGTCCGTAGTTGAGGAATTCGCGCAGCCCCTGCTCCTTCAAGTCGGAGGAGACGTGGTGCACCTTGACACGCACCGTGCGCTCGATCAGTTCGCACACCACGTCCTTCAGCGGCGATTCCAGGAAGGTCGCGCCGTCGAACCCTCGCAGCGCCGCGGCATGGGTTTCCAGGATCCGCAGGATCTCCTCGTCCATGATGAATCCGGATTTGGCCACCTCGCCGAGTCCTTCGATGAAGATGTCGTTGGGCAGCGAGGCCAGCGTCCGCACGTCGGCGAGCACGCCGGCCGGCGTGTAGAACGAGCCGACCAGGTTCTTGCCCTGCGGCGTGTTGATGCCGGTTTTGCCGCCGGTGGACGCGTCGACCATCGCCAGCAGCGAGGTCGGGCAGTTCACATAGCGCACGCCGCGCATCCACGTGGCG
>NZ_DGVO01000038.1:15504-25697 GCF_002394995.1 Bifidobacterium sp. UBA4282 | reverse complement strand
CGCATCCACGTGGCGGCGATGAACCCGGCCAGATCGGTGGCCGCTCCCCCGCCGACGCCCACGATCGCGTCGGAGCGGGTGAAGCCCTCCTCGCCGAGACGCTGCCAGACGCCGTTGGCCACGTCCACGGTCTTGCCGGCCTCGGCATCGGGTACCACGATATCCACGACCTCGTACCCGCCCTGGCGCAGCAGCGCACGCGCATGATCGGAATGCCGCTGCACGGGTTGCGTATGGATCAGCGCCACACGAGTCACCCGATCCCCCAGCAGCTCGGGCAGGTGGCTCATCGCCCGCTCCCCGATGCGCACATCGTACGGGTCGATATCGGAACCGGTCACGTGCACGGCTCGTTCGTCGATCATATCCTTCATCCTCCTTGCCGCCTGCGCCGGCGACAGACCGTAGGTATACACCATCACATTCGCCACATCCCGGAACACCGGATCGCGCACCTGGTACAGTGACTGCCACCGTTCGTCGGCGTCGCCGTTGAGCATCGGCCGGCCGCCGCCGCGCCGGGCGCGTTCCATCGCCTCGCGGGGGTCGGCCATCAGATAGATCACCTTGCCGCCCTCGGCTATGTACTCGGCCAGGCATTCGCGCACCGCGGGCGTCATCGGGGCGCCCCCGCCCAGCGAGAAGATGCCGTCGAACCCGTTGACGGTTCGCCGGATCAGATCGCTCTCGACCTCGCGGAACGCCGGTTCCCCATATCGCTCGAAATATTCGGGGATGGACATGCCCACCTGACGTTCGATCTCCACGTCCGCGTCGAGGAACGGCAGCCCCATCAGCTGCGCGGTCTCCCGTCCGACGCGGGTCTTGCCCGCGCCCATCATGCCGATGACCACGGCCTGCGGATGGTTCATCATCGTCAGTTCCCTCCTCCTATCCGTCCGAGATAACGGATGATTTCACACCCGTCGTCGTCATGGTGCGATCCGCGCATCGCCGGGCACCAGACGACAGGCATCAGCGCATATGCTCCGGCCACGAGGCTAGGTACGCCTCGGCGTTGCGTCGGGTTTCGGCGATGTTGTCGCCGCCGAACTTCTCCAGCACATACCGCGCGATGGTCAGCCGCACCATGGCTTCGGTCACCACCGCGGCCGCCGGCACGGCGGTGGAGTCGGAACGCTGGTTGATGGCCTGCGCCGCCTCGCCGGTCAGCACGTCCACGGTGCGCAGCGCCTTGGGGATCGAGGGGATCGGCTTCATCGCCGCACGCACACGGATCGGCTGCCCGTTGGACATGCCGCCCTCGATGCCGCCCGCGCGGTTCGTCATACGCGTGATACGCCCGTCATCGCCGATCATGATCTCGTCATGTGCCTGCGACCCGGGGCGCAGGGCCTCCAGGAAGCCGTCGCCGATCTCCACGCCCTTGATGGCCTGGATGCCCATCAGCGCGGAGGCCAGAGCGGCGTCGAGCCTGCGGTCGGACTCCACGTACGTGCCGATGCCTGCCGGCACGCCGTAGGCGATGACCTCGACTACACCGCCTAAGGTATCGGCGTTGGCCTTGGCCTCATCGATGCGTGCGATCATCCGCGCCTCGGCGGCCTTGTCAAGGGTCCGTACCGGCGAGGCGTCCAGGGCCGTCACATCATCCGGCGTGGGCAGCGGGGCGGATGCGGGATCCTCCACACCCGCGCCCCCGATGGAGATCACATGCGCCACAGTGCGGATGCCCAGCGACTGTTCCAGGAACAACGCCGCCACGGCGCCAAGCGCCACGCGCGAGGCCGTCTCGCGGGCGCTGGAGCGTTCCAGCACCGGACGGGCGTCGTCGAAGCCGTACTTGCGCATGCCGGTCAGGTCGGCATGACCGGGGCGCGGACGACTCAGCGGCGCGTTGCGTCCCTCGCGCGGCAGGTCATGGTCGAGCGGGTCCGCGCTCATGACCTGGGTCCACTTGGGCCATTCGGTGTTGCCAATCTCGATGGCGACGGGCGAGCCAAGCGTCTCGCCGTGCCGCACGCCGGTGAGCAGCCGCACCTGATCCTGTTCGAACTTCATACGCGCGCCGCGCCCGTACCCGAGGCGGCGACGCGCCAGGGCGCCGACGATATCCTGCGAGGTCACCCGCACGCCGGCCGGCATTCCCTCGATCATGGCGACCAGCGCCTCGCCGTGCGACTCCCCTGCCGTCTGCCAACGCAACATGCCTGTACTCCTTGGTAAGTGGTGTTCCTTGCAACTTCGGTCTATCCTACCGGCATGGGCTACCTTGTTGCGCTGCCGAGTCTTCTATGTGGACTGGCGATCAGTGTTGAGGACATCCGATGCCGCCGTGTGCCGCGGCTGTGGGTGGCCGTGGGCTGCCTGCTGCAGCTGGTGGCCCTGATTGTGGCCGCGCTGCTGGGCAACGACCTGTTCCTGGTGCTGCAGGCGGCGCTGTTCGCCGTGCTGTGCGCCGCGGTACAGTGCGGATTGGCGCTGGTCAGGCCCGGTGCGCTGGGATTCGGCGATGTGACCGTGACGCTGCTGATGGGTCTGACCGTGGGGACGGCCGGCTTGTGGGGCGTGGTGGTCTGGTGGCTGGCGATGGGCGTGCTGGGGCTGGTCTGGATGCTGCTGTGGCGACGGTTCGATTGGCAGGGGGACACCCCCTATGCGGGCAAGGTGCCGTTCGCGCCGGTGATTGTGGTGGCCGCGACCGCGGCGCTGGGAGTATGCGGATAAGGGAATACGTGTGAGGCGGCGCCTCCCGCAGGATGACGCCGCCTCACACGGTATCGGGACCGGTGTGACCGGTCAGTTCGCGTCGGGGTTGTTGTTCTTGTACTCGTCCCGGATCTGCCAGAATTCGTCCTCGGTGACGGCGAACTTGGTCTCGCCGGTTTGCAGATTCGTGGTGACGAAGTACAGCCAATCACCCGGTTCGGGATTCATCGCGGCCTGGATGGCGTTGTCTCCCGGATTGCTGATCGGGGTCGGCGGCAGACCTTGATGAATGCGCGTGTTGTACGGGTTGGAGTCGTCCGCCAGCATGGCGTCGGTCAGTTCCGCCGCGGTGATGCCCAGACCGTAGGCCACAGTGGTATCCATGCCCAGCGGCATGCCGATATCGATGCGGTTGAGAATCACGCGGGTGACCTTGCCGTAGTACTCCTGCGAGTTGACCTCGGCCTCGGCGATGGAGGCCATGATCATGATCTTCTCGCGTTCCTCGCCGGTCGGCACGCCCATCTCGTCGAGTTTGGCGATGCGGGCGTTGACCATCTGCGTCAGGATATCCGAGGCGGTCTGTCCCTCCGAGGGGTTGTACGAGCCGGGTTCCAGCCAGCCCTCGAAGCTGCCGTTGGCCTCGGCGGGCAGGATGCCGTCACCACCGCCGTCGATAATCGATTGGAAGTCGCTTTCGGACAGGCCGGTGACCTGCGCCGCGTTGGCGATGACGTCGCTGACGCGTTCGCCGGGTCTGACCTCGATGAACCCGCCGGCCTGCCCTTGATCGGACAACACCGCCAGCACATCCGAGGCCTTCATCTGGTACTGCAGGCTGAAGGTGCCCGGGTACAGCGTGGAATTACCGGCGATGCTGGTCAGCGCCTCGGGGGATTTGATGATGTCCTGCTTGGTCAGGTTCTGCGCCACGGTATGCCAGTCGCTGCCGCTTTCCACGGTGAATTGCACGCTGCCGTTGCCCGGCCCCGGGTAATCCTCGATGACGACCTGGGCGGCCTCACGATTGGCCTGCCACTGCCGCAGCGCACGGTATCCGAAGAACCCCGCCACGCCGACCAGCGCCAGGACGACGACCACCACAACGGCGGCCACGATCCGGTGCCGCTTGCGTTCCGAACGCTTGCGGCGCATCTCACGCCGAGAACGCGGCGGGTGTGGGGGCAACGCGGAGAACCCGTCACCGCCCGAATCGGACCACTGCGTGTTCTCCTCGAAGAAATCACTGAAACTATCGGACACGGGGTCGCTCCTCTTACCTGTTCTCTCTGCTATCCAACGCGGTCTGCAGTATCACCACCGCCGCCTGCTGATCGACCACAGGACGATGCTGCCTGCCACCGATCCGGGCATCGTGCAGCAGCCGATGCGCGCTGACGGTGGTCAGTCGTTCATCCACCAATGTTACAGCCGGAATAGACGCCAACGCGAATTGACCGTCATCCAGGAGAGCGGACATTCTCTTTTTGAGGTTATCGGCCCACCTCCGCGCCTTCTTGGCGCTCCTGCCCTCGGTGCCGTCCATCTGCAGGGGCAGGCCCACCACCACATGGTCCACGTTTTCGTCCTCGATGACGCCGATCACCGCATCCAGGGCGAAGAACGAGTCGCCGTTGACTGGAACGTTCCCCGCCGGGTGCGCCAACGTCAGTTCCGGGTCGGACAGTGCCAGTCCGACCCGGGCGTTGCCTAGATCAACACCAAGCCACACCATGGGATGTGGTTCAGCCCTTCATCGCCTCGTGCGTCAGCGACTGCAGCGCGGCATCGATCTTGGAGGCGTCGGAGCCGCCGCCCTGGGCGAAGTCCGGCTTGCCGCCGCCACCGCCGCCGAGGATCTTGGAGGCGCCGCGCACCAGATCGCCGGCCTTGATGCCGCTCTTGCGCGCGGCCTCGTTGGTGGCCACGGCGACCATCGGCTTGTCGTCGGCGCTCACGCCGGCCAGTGCCACCACCACGGGGGCGTCCTCGCCGAGCTGTCCGCGGATGTCCAGCACGGTCTTGCGCAGCGCGTCGAACGAGCCGAAATGCCCGACGTTCCGGGCGGCCACCTTGACCGGCGCGGCCGAAGCCTTGGCCTCCGCCACCAGTCCGGGCACCGTGGAGGCCAGCTGGCTCTCATACATGGCGGCCAGACGGCGGTCGGATTCCTTGAGCTTGGCCAGCAGCGTGTTCACGCGTTCGGCCAGTTCGTCCGGACGGGCGTTGAGCTTGTCGGACAGCTGGGAGACCAGGGCATGCTCGCGGGCGTTGTACTCGTAGGCGCTCTGGCCGACCAACGCGTCCACACGGCGCACGCCGGAGCCGATCGACGCCTCGGACAGGATGCTGACCTGGCCGATCTTGCCAACGTGGTCCACGTGGGTGCCGCCGCACAGCTCGCGGCTCCAGCCGTCCTCGCCGATCGAGACGACACGCACAATGTCGCCGTACTTCTCGCCGAACAGGTGCATGGCACCGAGGGCGATGGCGTCGTCGAACTTCATCTCCTGCGTGGTGACGGCCAGATTGTCGCGCAGCTTGTCGTTGACGCGGGCCTCGACCGCGCTCATGATCGTCTTGGCTGGCGCCTTGGACCACTGGAAGTCGAAGCGCAGACGGTTCGGAGCATCCTCGGAACCGCGCTGGGTGGCCTGCGGGCCGAGCTCCTCGCGCAGCGCCTTATGCACCATGTGGGTGGCGGTGTGCGAGCGGGCGATGGCGCCGCGGCGGTCCAGATCGATCGTGGCGTTGACCTCGGTACCCACGACCAGTGTGCCTTCGGTCAGGCGGCACTGGTGCACGATCAGGTCCTTGATCGGCTTCTGCACGTCGTCGACCTCGAGCACCGCGCCATCATCGGACAGGATCTCACCCTGATCGGCGAGCTGTCCGCCTGCCTCCGCATAGAACGGCGTACGGTCGAGGATCACCTCGATGGTGGCCGGGGCGGTGACCGCCGGCACGGACCCTTTGCCCTCCTGCATGATGCCGAGGACCTTCGAACGGCTGGAATAGTCGGTGTAGCCGAGGAAGGCGATCGGCGCGGCCAGCGTCTTCTTGAAATCGTCATACACGGACAGATCCACATTATGGCGCTTCTTCAACGCATCGGCGCGGGCGCGAGACTTCTGTTCGGCCATCAGCTCGCGGAACTTCGCCTCGTCCACCTTCACACCTTGTTCGGCAGCCATCTCCAGCGTCAGTTCGATCGGGAAGCCGTACGTGTCATGCAGGGTGAACGCATCGGTGCCGGAGACAGTGTCCTTGCCGGCCTGCTTGGCTTTGACCACGGCCATGTCGAAGATCTCGGTGCCGGATTCCAGCGTGCGGCGGAACGCGTCCTCCTCGCCGTACGCGGCTTCGGACACGTCATGGAAGGTCTGCTCCAGCTCGGGGTAGCTCGGCACCATCGCGTCCTTGGACACCGGGAACAGCGTCGGCAGCACCGGATCGGTCACGCCGAGCGTGCGCATCGCCTTGACGATGCGGCGCAGCAGGCGGCGCAGCACGTAGCCTCGGCCGTTGTTGGCCGGGCGCACGCCGTCGCTCATGATCATCAGCGCGGAGCGCACGTGGTCGGCGACCACGCGGAACTTGACGTCCATGGCCGCTTCGTCGCCATACATGCGGCCGGACATGCGCTGCGCGGCCTCGATAACCGGGAACACCTCGTCGGTCTCATAGATGTTGTTCTTGCCCTGCAGCAGGTAGGCCATGCGTTCCAGGCCGGCGCCGGTGTCGATGTTCTTGTTCTCCAGCTCGCCGACGATGTGCAGGTCGGTCTTGGACTTGACGTTGTCGACCTCGTAGTTCTCGAACACCAGGTCCCAGATCTCGATGTACCGGTTCTCGTCGGCGATCGGGCCGCCCTCGATACCGAATTCGGGACCGCGGTCCACGTAGATCTCGGAGCACGGGCCGCCGGGGCCGGGGCCGCCGGTGGTCCAGAAGTTGTCCTCCATGCCCATGATCTGGATGTGCTCGGGGTCCACGCCCTCGTTGCGCCACATGGCGCGGGCCTCCTCGTCATCGGTGAACGTGGTCATCCACAGCTTCTCGGGGTCGAAGCCGTAGCCGCCCTGGTCCTGGGGCTTGGTCAGCAGCTCGTAGGCGTAGTGGATGGCCTCTTCCTTGAAGTAGTCGCCGAACGAGAAGTTGCCGAGCATCTGGAAGAACGTGCCATGGCGGGTGGTCTTGCCCACCTCGTCGATATCCAGCGTGCGCACGCACTTCTGGTTCGAGGCCATACGCGGATGGGGGGCCGTCTGCTCGCCCATCAGGTACGGGATGAACGGCACCATGCCGGCGATGGTGAACAGGGTGGTCGGGTTCGGCGAGATCAGAGACGCCGAAGGCACGACGAGATGGTCGTGCTGTTCGAAGTAATCCAGAAAGCGCTTCGCGATTTCAGAGGTGCGCATGGGTGGTTGTCTCTCCTTGATATCAGAGCATGGGCGTATCAGGCCCTAAAAACGGTATCGATGATGATTGGTGGCGGCGGGGGCGGGAGCGCCGTGCCGGCCGATCGTCGGATGGATCAGCGCAGCCGGCCGATATATCGTTCGTTGAGCTCAGCCTCGCGGGCTCGACGGGTGGCGTTGAACTCGTTGACCAGCCCTTCGAGCGTTTTGACCGCCACGTGATCCTGATCGGGGCCGAGCAGGAACTGCCGCGCGGAATCCGGCGTGTTCGCCTTGACGTACGCCTGCGCCTTGCTGACCGCGACGATGCCGATGGCCACGCCGACGGCTATCCAGAACAATCGCTTGACCATCACTCCCCCTTGTCCGACTGCTGCATGACGCGCTTGGACATGAACGACTGCGCGGTGGATTTCAGCGCATATACCGTGGAAGCGACCTTGATGACGGGCTTGCCGAGGAACGAGCCATACAGATCGGTCAACGCCCCCACGTTGTTGGCCGTGGTGGAGGCCGCGGCGGAGATCTTGTTGACGTCCTCCAACGACTTATTGACCTGCTTGACCGTCGTCACGCTCTCGTCAAGGGCCGGGATGGCGTGGTCACCGGTTTGCTTGACGGTTTCGGCCAGCTGATCGAACAGCTTGCCGAGGCGGATCAGCGGATAGATCAGGAATCCGGCCAGAATGGCGAACGCTATCGCCGCAATCAGACCGGCGATCTCTCCAACACCCATCATGAACCTCACATTTCCCGGTGCACGGCCTCATGCCGCGCACACAATACCGACATAAGCGTAGCCAACGCCCCAGACGCCGGCAAGTGTCACTGGTTGTACGAAACCACGGTGAGCGCTTGGGCAAACGGAGCCTGCGTGTCGAAATCCAATACTGTCACGCTGCCGTTGGCGGGGCGTTCGCCCAGATCGTAGCCCTCTGGAGCGAATCGGTGCATCAGGCTGAGCAGTGTGTTGCCGTGGCCGATGACCAGCACATCGTCCCCGTCATGCAGGTCGGGATTCGCCGCGATCAGCGCGTAGGCCCCCTCCACACGCGTCCAGTATTCCGCGTCGGATTCGGCATCGTGGAAGGGATCGGCCTCCTTGAGGAAATCCCGCGTGGCGCCCGGTCCGTACTGCCGCACGATGGCGTTGTAGCTCGGGGCGCCGTGCGGCGCGCCGGCCGCATGCCAGGCCATACCCATATCCAGGCCCTCGAAGTATCCGTAGTACTGTTCGCGGAAGTGCATATCCGTCGTCAGTTCCGGACGATGGTGGCCGGCCTGTTCGTTGATGTCGAGAATGGTCGTCGCGGTCTCGATGGCGCGCGTGGTGTCGGAGCAGTACGCGGCGGCGAAGTCCAGATCGCGCAGCTTGTTGCCGGCCTTGACCGCGTCGGCCCTGCCGGACTCGGTCAGGGTGGCGTTCGACCAGCCCTGCAGCCTGTTGTACCGATTGAAGAACGTCTGTCCGTGCCGGACCATATGCAGATGCACTCTCATGCCCTCCATTATCCGTGCCGGTCGGACGCGTGGCGCAGCGAATCGGGGGGGGCTCGCCACGGTGATGACATGCCGAGGGGGGGTGGCGAACCCCGGCGGTCAGGTTTACCGCACAGCCCCCGGCATTCGGCCATTCCCGGCAAGCCTCCCCCGGTATTCTGCCACCACCGCGGCGTGTCGTTGGCCCGCCTGGCATGGTTTACTGGCTGGTATGGGACGTTTTATCTCTCGTTGGCTGGTGATGACCATCGCAGCAGGCGTCATGGTGGCCCTGCTGCCCGGCATGCGCGCGCTCGGTGAGCCGCCGGTGCTTGGCATCGCCGCGTTCGCATTGTTCATGGCGTTGATCAACGCCTCCATCAAACCGGTCGTCCAGACGCTGGCGCTGCCGTTCTCGATTCTCTCGCTCGGCATCGTGGCTCTGGTGATCAACTGGTTGTTCATGGAGCTCGCCTCCTGGCTGGCGGTCTCGATCTTCGGGGTCGGCGTCGGCATCGACGGGTTCTGGTGGTCCGTGCTCGGCTCGCTCATCATGTCCATCGTCTCGGCCATCGTCGGCAGTGTGATCGGTGACTGACCGCCATCGTCCGGACGACGAAAAGACCCCGCAGGGCGAACCTTGCGGGGTCTTTTCGGTATGTCCTTGTTGGTAAGAAAATCCAGATCAGCGCGAATAGAATTCGACGACGTACTGGATGTTGACCTGCACCGGGATTTCCTCGGCTTCCGGCTTGCGGGTCAGGGTCGCCTTGAGCGACGGGAGGTTCACGTCGAGATAACCCGGAACCGCCGGCAGCACGTCACGATGCACGCCTTCGGCGGCAATCTGGAACGGCACCATGGTCTGGCTCTTGGCCTTCACCTGAATGGTCTGGCCGGGCTTGACGCGGTAGGACGGGCGATCGACGACGTTGCCGTCGACGAGGATGTGACGGTGCACCACGAACTGACGGGCCTGGGCGGTCGTGCGGGCAAAGCCGGCGCGCAGCACCAGGGCGTCAAGGCGGGTCTCCAGATCGGAGAGCATCGCGTTGCCGGTCTGGCCGGCGGTACGGGTGCCCTTCTCATAAGCGGCGCGAAGCTGCTTCTCCGAGATGCCGTACTGGGCGCGCAGACGCTGCTTCTCGCGCAGACGCACCGCGTAATCGGACTCGGTGCGACGGCGGGTGCGGCCATGCTCACCCGGGGCATACGGACGCTTTTCGAAGATGCGCTGAGCCTTGGGGGTCAGTGCAATGCCGAGGGCGCGGGAAAGACGCACCTGACGGCGGGAACGCTGAACGTTCGTCATTGAGATATTCCTTCTGTCGTTGTTTGAACGGAACACGGGACGGCCGAAGCCTCCCCGTGCTGAGCCGGCCTCTCCAACGCTTCATCGTGCCGAGGCACGAACGGCTGCCGGAACCGAGGTCCCCGCGGCCGCCGACCCGTTGATGGGCTAAGGCTCCAGACGGCGTCCACCTGACGGCAGACACCAAAGTTCAACTATACGCGCAGGGGGTGGACGACGGTTTGCCGCGCCCTCGTTCAGAGTTTCTCGATCGCTGAACCGTGAAGCGGGCAGTCCAGTGGACTGCCCGTAGGTGAAGTGAGCGCCCC
>NZ_DGVO01000038.1:0-15447 GCF_002394995.1 Bifidobacterium sp. UBA4282 | reverse complement strand
CCCGCCAAGGGCGCGAAGGCTCCGGAGAGAAACTCGTCAGAGTTTCTCGATCGGAGCCACCGCCAGCATCAGGCGCTTGACGCCATCGGACCCGAAATCCACGGTGATCACCGACTTGGGACCCTTGTCCTGCAGATCCACGACGGTGCCCAGGCCGAATTTGTCATGCGTGATCCTGTCGCCGATCTGGAAATCCGAGATCGACAGCCCGTTGCCGCTCGCCGCCGACCCGGCATTCGGCCTCGACTTGGAGGCCGCCGACGGCGCGATGCGGCGGGTCGTCACCTTGCCGCTGCGGCCCGAGCCGGAGGAGCCGGAGCCGTAGGTGGCGCGGGACCCCGCCGACCCATACGAGGAGCGCGATCCGGACCGCGACGAGCGCGAACCGTACGAGGAGCCGGATGATCCCGAGGAACCGTATGACCTGCCCGACCCGTACCCGGACCGGGAACCGTAGGACGAGCCGCCATGCGAACCGTAGGACGAGCCGTAGGACGATCCGTATCCCCGCGACGAGCCGCCGCGCGAACCGTACGAGGAACCGGAGCCGTACGTCGACCCCGCTCCTCCGAAACTGACCCCGCCGAAATCGTCGTCGTCCCACCCGCCGAACTCGTCGTCGCCGAACCCGCCGGCGGACCATCCGCCGCGCATGCGCTCCATGCCGGCTTCGCGGCGCTTCCAATCGATCAGCTGGTCGGGGATCTCGTCGAGGAACTGGCTGGGCATCATCTCGGCGGCCTGGCCCCACTGGGCGCGCACCGCGGCGCGTGTGACGTACAGGCGCCGTTGCGCGCGCGTGATGCCCACGTAGGCCAGACGCCGCTCCTCCGCCAGCTCGCTGGTGTCCTCCAGCGAGCGCGAATGCGGGAACGTGCCCTGTTCCAGTCCGGTCAGGAACACCACCGGATACTCCAGGCCCTTGGCCGTATGCAGGGTCATCAATGTCACCGAGCCGGAATCCTCCCCGTCCATCGGCAGCTGGTCGGAATCGGCCACCAGCGCCGTGGTCTCCAAGAACCCCGCCAGCGTGGCGTCCGGGGTCTTCTGCTCGTATTCGGCCGCCACGGACTGCAACTGAGAGAGATTCTCGACGCGGGAGGCATCCTGGGGGTCCTCCGAACGTTGCAGTTCCTCCAGCAGGCCGGACTTGGAGAGCACTTCGGCCACGATCTCGGAGGGCTTGCTGTTGTGCGCATCGGCGAATTCGCGCAATGCCGTCATCAGGTCGCGGAACGCCTTGAGCTGCGTGGCCGTGCGGGTGGGGGCGCCGAGCTCGTCCACATGGAGCACGCCGTCGAAGAAGGTGGTAGCGTGCGTGTCGGCGTACATGGTGACCAGTGATTCGGCGCGGGGGCCCAGCCCGCGCTTGGGCACGTTGAGGATGCGGCGCATGTTCACGTCGTCCGCCGGGTTGACGATGGCCTGCAGGTAGGCGATGGCGTCCTTGACCTCCCGGCGCTCGTAGAACCGTGTGCCGCCGATGAGCTGGTAGGGCAGTCCGGCGTTGATCAGCGCCTCCTCCAGCGAGCGCGATTGCGCGTTGGCCCGATACATGATGGCCATGTCGGAGTAGGCGATGCCGTGTTCGGCGTGCAGCCGTGCGATTTCGGAGGCGATCCACGCCGCCTCCTGCTGGGCGTTGTCCGCGGCGTAGCCGACGATCGGCTCGCCCTTGCCCAACGCAGTCCACAGCTTCTTGGGCTTGCGGCCCTCGTTGTGGGCGATGACCGCGTTCGCCGCGTCCAAGATGGTCTGCGTCGAACGGTAGTTCTGTTCGAGCATGATGGTCTTGGCGTTCGGGAAATCCTGCTCGAAGTCCTGGATGTTGCGGATGTCCGCGCCGCGGAACGCGTAGATCGACTGGTCGGAGTCGCCGACGACGGTGATCCAGGCCGGCCCCTGCCGTCCGGCTGCCACGGCGTCCGGTTGGGGCCGCTCCCCCGCGTCCACGCCGGCCAGCTCCCGCACGAGCACGTACTGCGCGTGGTTGGTGTCCTGGTACTCGTCGACGAGGATGTAGCGGAACTTGTGCCGGTAGTATTCGGCGACCATCGGGCAGCCGCGCAGCAGTTCGACGGTGCGCACGATCAGGTCGTCGAAGTCCACGGCGTTCGCCATGGCGAGCCGGTGCTGGTATTCGGCGTAGACGACCGCGTACAGCTCCTCCACGTTGCCGAACCGGCCGAGCTGGTAGCCCTTCTGGCCCGGCTTGTAGTCGGCCGCGTAGGTGTTCAGCTGCTCCCGCCACCCCTGCAGGTTGTTCTTGTAATCGGAGATGCGCGCCAGGATGGAGCGGGGCGTGTAGCGTTTGAGGTCGATGTTCAGATCGGCGCCGATGAGTTTGACCAGGCGCTCGCAGTCGGCGGTGTCATATATGGAGAATCCGGATTTCAGCCCGATCTGCTCGCCGTCGCGCCGCAGGATGCGCACACAGGCGGAGTGGAAGGTGGACACCCACATGCGTTGGGCCACCGGCCCGATCAGCCCGGTCAGGCGTTCGCGCATCTCGGCGGCGGCCTTGTTGGTGAACGTGATGGCCAGGATCTGGCTGGGCCAGGCGCCGAACTGGGTGAGGATCCAGGCGATGCGGCGCGTCAGCACGCGGGTTTTGCCGGAGCCCGCGCCGGCGCCGATGAGCAGCGCCTGCCCGCGGTACTGCACGGCCTCGGCCTGCTGCGGGTTCAGGTCGCCGATGAGATCGGCGGCGGCACGCACGATGAGATCCGGATCCTGTGGCACGCTGGCCCCTTTCCTTCAAGAATCGATCGAGTCCGATACGTCGGGTATCGGCGCATTCATGTCTACCACATCGTTCGGTCAGGTGACACACGTAAGCTGGACGCTTATACGCGCATCAGCACGTTGTCGGCAGCATTCAGCGCAAAGGATGAGAAGCATGAAGGAACTCGAGGAACGTATCCGCAGGGAAGGCACCGTCAAGCCGGGCAATGTGCTCAAGGTCGACGCCTTCCTGAACCATCAGTGCGACGTGGCGTTGTACGACGCCATGGGCAGGGCCTGGGCCGAGCATTTCGCCGGGCGCACGATCACAAAGATCCTCACCATCGAGGCCTCCGGCATCGGCATGGCCTGCGTGGCCGCCCGCCATTTCGGCGACGTGCCGGTGGTGTTCGCCAAGAAGGCGCAGTCGATCAACCTGGACGGCGACCAGTATGTGTCCACCGTGTATTCGTTCACCAAGCAGCGCGAGTTCCCCGTCATCGTGTCCAGGAAGTATCTGGGCCCCGAGGACCACGTCCTGCTCATCGACGATTTCCTCGCCAACGGCAAGGCGCTGCGCGGCCTGATCGATATCTGCGAGCATGCCGGCGCCGCCGTCGAGGGCATCGGCATCGCCGTCGAAAAAGGCTTCCAGGGCGGCGGCGACAAGCTGCGCGAGGAGGGTTACGACGTGGACTCGCTGGCGATCGTGGAATCGATGGATCCGCAGACCGGTTCGATCGAATTCCGTCACTGATCGTAGACACGGTCGTGCGACGTCGATCGCCCGTCCGATGAAGAGATAAGCACGCGGCACGGCGTGCGGAAGGAACACCGAATGAGTGAGAAGAAGAGCAGTAAGGCTTCGGGTATTTCGTTCGAGGCGCTCAGCAGTCTGGATGCGCCGGTATCGTTCTGGCGCGGAATACCGTTTGGATTGCAGCATGTCATGGCCATGTTCGTGGCCAATCTGGCGCCGATTTTCATCGTCGCTTCCGCCGCGAACATGACGCCGGAGCAGTCGGCCACCGTCATTCAGGCCGGTCTGCTGACCGCAGGTCTGGGCACATGCCTGCAATTGTACGGTGCATGGATGATCGGCTCCCGTCTGCCGATGGTGACGGGCATCTCGTTCACCTATGTGGCGGCCGCCGTGGCGATCTGCGCGGACAAGGGATACGGCGCCGTGGTCGGTGCTGTGCTGGTCGGCGGCCTGCTGGAGCTGGTCCTGGGTCTGACCGCCAAATATTGGCGTCGGTTCGTCCCACCGATCGTCTCGGCCATTGTGGTCACATCGATCGGTTTCTCGCTGCTGACCGTGGGCGCCGAAAGTTTCGGCGGTGGCTCCGGTGCCGAGGATTTCGGCAGCTGGCAGAACCTGACGCTGGGCCTGATCTCGCTGGTCGCCTGTCTGGCGTTCCAGCTGCTGATGAAGGGCACGGCCAAGCAGCTTTCGGTACTGTTCGGTCTGGTGGTCGGCTATGTGGTCGCCATCATCATGGGCAAGGTGGATTTCTCCGGTTTCTCCGATCTTCAGATTGTGTCCGTGCCACGGTTCATGCCATTCGATGTCGAGTTCGACCCGGGTGCGATCATCTCGCTGGGCCTGCTGTACGTGGTCTCCTCCGTGGAGGTGCTGGGAGACACGGCCGCACTGACGAAGGTGGGTCTGAACCGACTGCCCACCGAGCGCGAGACGGCGGGCGCGATCGCCGGCGACGGCCTGATCTCCTCGGTCTCCGGCCTGTTCGGCTGCCTGCCGCTGACCAGCTTCGCCCAGAACATCGGCCTGGTGGCCATGACCAAGGTGGTCAACCGCAAGGTGATCCTCTCCGGAGGTCTGATCCTGATCCTGGCCAGCTTCGTGCCGGCCATCGCCGAGGTGTTCAACTCGATGCCGCAGGCCGTGCTCGGCGGCTGCACGATCATGATGTTCGGCAACATCATCCTCTCCGGGTTCCAGATGATCGCCGAGGCGGGCTTCACCCAGCGCAACATCGCCATCGCGGCGCTGAGCCTGACGATCGGCATCGGCTTCACGCAGGTGAGCGACATCTTCGTGCACTTCCCCGCCCTGTTCCAACAGATCTTCGCCTCGAACTGCATTGCGGTGGCCTTCGTCGTCGCGCTGATCCTCAGCCTGGTCCTGCCGAGCGAGGAGCATTTCCTGGCCGCCAGGGAGGACTGATTCACGGTCAGCTATGAGGCTTTCCTGACGGTCGACGACAACGACGTGGCGACGGACCGCGCCAGCGTGTCGGCGGGATTGCCTTCCGCGGCCTTCAGCCCCCACAGCATACGCAGCTGGATCGGCACCGTGATCGCGAACGTCAGCAGGTCGGAGATCGGCTGGGCCATCTGGATGCCCAGCAGCGCCGGCAGGCCGAACACCGGCAGGATCGCCGGCAGCAGCCAGACCAGCGGCACCAGGAACAGCCCCTGACGGGCCACGCCCAGGATCGAGGCCGCCAACGTCCTGCCCATGGTCTGCTGGCTCATATTCGACATCATGTTGAACCCGTTCATCCACAGCGTGCAGCACTGCAGCCGCAACGCCACCTCACCGATCCGGATCACGTCGGGGTCGGCCCGGAACAGGCCGACCATTTCGGGGGCGAACAGCGCGAACACCACGGTCGCGCAGACCAGGATCGCCGTCTCCACGCGCACGCCGAACCAGAATCCGCGGCGGACGCGGGCAAACAGACCGGCACCGTAGTTATAGCCGCACACCGGCTGGAACCCCTGCCCGAAACCGACGATCATCGAGTTGGCGGTCAGCGCGATGCGGTTGACGATCGCCATGGCCGCGATCGCCGCATCGCCGAACGGGTTCGCGGCCAGATTCACGCAGGTCACGGCCACCGACCCCACGCCGTTGCGCAGCAGCGACGGCAGTCCCCCGCCGATCATCTCCCGGATGAGCAGCATATCCGGCTGGAACCATCGCGGGGACAGCCGGACCACGCCCACCTTGACGCACATCACGGTCAGGATCGTGAAGCTGATGGTCTGGCAGATCGCGGTGGCCAGGCCCGCGCCGAAGATGCCCAGACCGGCGCCGAAGATCAGCGCCGGGGCCAGAGCGATGTTCAGGATCGCCCCGGTGACCAGACCGATCATCGAATAGGCGGACAACCCCTGGAAGCGCAGCAGGCCGTTCATCGTGAACGCACCGGTGACGCAGGGCGTGGCGACCAGCAGCGGCGTCAGATACTGCACCGCATAGGGTGCGATGGTGTCGGTGGCGCCCAGGCCGCGCACCAGCGGATGCAGGACCAGCAGCCCCAGCACGCCCAGCAGTACGCCGAAGCCCACCGATCCGAAGAAGGCGACCGACAGCAGTCTTGAGGCGCGTTCCTCGTTGCGTTTGCCGAGCTCTCGCGACAGCGAGTTGCCGCCGCCCTGGCCGAAGAAGAAGCCGATGGCCTGCATGATGGTCATCACCGAGAAGGCCACGCCCACGGCGCCGGACTGCGAGGTGCCGAGCCGGCCGATGAACCAGGTGTCGGCCATGTTGTAGGTCACGGTGACGAGATTCGAGACGATGGCCGGCACGGCCAGACGCAGGATCAGCGGTTCCAACGGGGATTGCGTCATCTGGACGTATTTCGCGTCCGCCTTGGCATGGACGTCCGATGATACCGCAGCCGTTCCGTGTCCTCTACTCACGCCCGCATTCTATCATCGCGGCCGGCGACGCGGCCCGGAACCGTCCATCGATCGCACTCAGCCGACGGCCAGCTCGGTGGTCCTCTCCGCGGTATCCGAGCGCGGCCGGCGTGCCCGGATGGCGCCCACGGCCAAACCCACGCAGGTGAAGGCGGCCGCATACATCAGCACCAGGCCGGTCGATGACGTCCACGCCCCCACGTCCGTGCCGGAGGCAGCATACTCCCCCAGTCCCAGCGCCGCGCTCAGCGCGTCGCCGTACCACCAGCCGGGCAGCAGATGGCCGAGCACCAGCATGGCGTCCGGCATCAGCGAGGCGGGGAACCAGGCGCCGCCGGTGAAGGCGACCACCAGCGAGAACACGTTCGCGAACCCGTTCGCCGCCTCCTCGGACACGCCGCACTGCCCCAGCGCGAATCCCAACGCCACGGCCATCAGCGCGTACATCAGCACCGTCACCGCGCACAGCGCGAAGGACTCCGGCGCGATCGAGGCGTCCGTGCCCAACGGCAGCATCAGCAGCGCCGACAACGCCAGGTAATAGGCCGACGCGATGACTCCGAGCAGCAGGCAGGCCAGGAACACGCCCATCCCCCGCCGAGAGGGATGCTCCGCCGACGCAGCCAGCCTGCGCCGGACCCGACCCGCGTTGAACACACCGGCCACCAGCGCCACGGTCACGGTCATCGATGCCGTAATCGGATACCCGCCGAATCTCATCGACACACCGAACATCGACGCCCCGGTGCGGGAGTCGCCGGCCGTTCCCGTCTGCGCCACGGCGATGCCGTCGCGCCCGTTGGCCTGCGCCTCGTCCATCACCCGTTGCACGCTGTGCGCCAGCAGCGCTCCGTCGGCGTCCGCGCCGACTCCCGCATGCACCAGCCGCGCGCGGTATTCCGATCGGAGCGACGACAGCAGCCCTTCCATCTGCATCCTCGCCATCGCCCCCACGCCGGAGGTGTAGCTGGTCACGGTTCGCACCGCCGGCACGTCGCCGCCCGTGCGGACCGCCTCGGCGAACCGTGCGGCGTAACCCTCCGGCACGATGATGATCAGGTCCACATAGTTCGTGGCCACGGCGTCCTGCAACGCGCGCTCGGTATCGTCGAGCGCAATCAGATCGCAACCGGCGGAGAGTCCCTCGCGCAATCCCTGCGCGATGCCAGCCTCACCGCCGTCGCGGTCCACCACGGCGACCGTGGCCCTATCGGACTCGTAGACGCCGGCGGACGCCGCATCCTGCTGCGCGCCGGCCACCGAGCCGGACATCAGGACGATCATCATCAGGCTCAGTCCGAACAGGTAGACGAGCAGATAGGCGCGATGCCGCCAGATGACCCGCAATGCGGCTTTAAAGGTGTTCATAGCGTTGCCTCCTCAACATCAGCGCCGCAATGGCCAGGAACACGATGCTCATCCCCGCCAGCAGCGCGGCCGTGCGGACGAAGGGCCGCAGGCTGTCGTAGTACAGGATGTCATGGAACAGCTGGGAGACCTGCCGGACGGGGTTGATGTCCGCCAGCAGCGGCAGCTCCCGCTGGATCATGTCGCCCAGCTGCATGGCCGTCTGGCCGTAGAGCCCGGCGAACAGCGACAGCAGGCATGTCATGCCGGTGGAGATGCCCACCTTCGAGCCCACGCCCAGTTTCGGCAACGCGCCGATCAGCGAGCCCAGCGACGACGCCATGAACGTGGCCACGCCGATGCCGAGGAACGCGAACGGTTCACGCCCGGCCACGCCCACCGCGAACACGTATCGGATGACGACGAACGACAGGCTCATGCAGCATGCGGACACCAGCCAGGCGGCCAGGAACCCCGCCGTCAGTATGCGCCACTTCGGCAGCGGCGCCAGGCAGCGGCGCGCGCCGAGGGTGGACAGGTTCGGCTGGGATTCGCTGATGGCGCCGATGGCCAGGGTCATGGTCATCAGACAGGCCATGCCCAGCAGTGCGAACTGGTAGCGCACGGGTTCGTCCGGGGCCGTGCGGGTGAGCCGGATCTCCTCGCTCAACCCCGCGGTGGCCCCCAGCTGCCCGGTGAAGGAGTCGTCCAGAAAGGCTTCGGGAGCGTACCGCCCCACCGCCTCCCCCAGCTGCGCCGTGTCGTTGTACCGCGCCACGGCATCCGAGATGATGCTGAGGGTTATGCCCGCGGCCCCGTCCGATTCGGCCGAGGTCGCGGCCGAATCGCTGATGACGAACGCCAGTTCGCCGTCCCGCGCGGCCAGATAGCCCACCGCGCGACCCTCACGCAGGTCAGCGAGCGCCGAGTCCGCGTCCGGCACCTGCGTGGCCTTGAGCACGGCCGTGTCGGCGTCCTGCAGGGCTTCCACGAGGTCCTGCGCGCCCATCAGGCCGTCCCATGCGTCGTCATGCACGATGTCTATGGGCTGGGCCTCGATGCTGTAGCTGCTCTCGATGTTCTGGAACATGGCGTGGAACATGGTGGCCAGGATGATCGGGAAGGCGAGCGCCCAGAAGATCATGGCAGGCCGGTGCAGCATGGTTTTGATCTGAGCGATGAATGTGGTGAGCATCGTCCGCTCCTTTCAGTCGCGCAGCGCCGTGCCGGTCAGTTCGAGGAACACGTCGTTCAGGCTCGGCGGACGCGAGGTCAGGTGTCCGATGTTGGTGCCGGATCGCTCCAGCACGCCGAGTATGTCGATGAGGTTGGTCTCGCCGCGCCGGCAGCGGATGTCCAGCTGCTGGCCGTCGTAGGTGGCCGCGATGACCGCGGGCAGGGCGTCGACCTGCTCTAGGGTGGCCGGGGTGAGGTCCAGGGTCTGGACGGTGATGCGCTCGCCGGCGTCGATCATGAGTTTCAGTTCCTCGGCGGTGCCGAGCGCCAGATGCCGGCCGTGGTCCATGATGAGGATGCGGTCGCAGATCTGCTCGACCTCCTCCATGTAGTGGCTGGTGTACACGACGGTGGTGCCGCGGTCGCGCAGGGTCATGATGCCCTCCAGGATGGCGTTGCGGCTTTGCGGGTCCACGGCCACGGTGGGCTCGTCGAAGAAGATGAGGTCGGGCCTGTGCGCTATGCCGCAGGCGATGTTGAGCCTGCGCAGCAGACCGCCGGAGAGCTTGCCCGGACGGAACCGCCGGTATTCGTCGAGTCCTACGAAGGCGATGGCCTCGTCGACCATGGGGGTTCGGGTGCGTCCATCGGGCACGTACAGGGAGCAGAAATAGTCGATGTTCTCCTCGACGGTCAGCTCGTAGAAGACGGCGACCTCCTGCGGCACGACGCCGATGCGTCGTTTGAGTGCATAGCTGGTGGGCGTCATCGGCGATCCGAAGACGCCCACCTGCCCGGCGTCGTAGGTCAGCAGCGCCAGGATGCAGTTGATGGCGGTGGTTTTGCCCGAACCGTTCGGGCCAAGCAGGCCGAAGATCTCCCCCTGTCTGACGTCCAGGTCGAAGTAGTCGAGGGCGAGCACGTCGCCGTACCGTTTGACCAGCCCATGAACGCTGACCGCGGGTGGAACGGATGTGGTCATCGCTGCCTCCTGTCTTGTGTAGGTATCTCCATGATGCAGGATGCCGGCGGGGCCTGCATGGTGAGACACGTCATCGTTTCCGCCCGGATCGTGACGAATGTCACCATGCCCGTCCCCGAAGTCACGGTATGGTGGAGACATGCGCACACTCCTCGACAAGGCCGCGATGTTCGCCTTGTGCCTGATCCTGCATATCACCCTCACCGGCGATATGCGGCCGGGTTCGGTCGTGGCGCTGCTGGCCGCGGTCTGCTGCACATCGCTGTGCGACTGGCTGCCGGCTGCACGGCTTCGTCCCCTGATGCCGGGCTGCTACGCGGTTATGGCTTGCCTGTCCGCCGAATTCCTCTGGTTCCTGCCGACAATCGCCTATGACGCCATGCGTCTGCGGCCCCTCGGCTTCGTACGGGCCGGCGCATCGCCCGTCCGCGGGAGCGGTGCGGACGGGCCGCCGCGTTGGATGATGGCCGTGTCGTGCTGGCTGTGGGTCGCGCCGTTGGCGATGCGCCTGTTCGGATTGGGTGCCGACCGCGGGCAGGCCGGGCCGGATTCGTATCTCATCGTCGTTGTTGCGGCGGTGGGTGCGCTGCTCGGGGAATCCGAGAGGCGCTGCGACGCGCTTGACGCCGGCAGGACCCGGATCGAGGATGAGTCCCGGGACATGCTGCGCCGCTACCGGATCCGGCTCGCCGACGGCAGCGAGGAACGCGCCGCGGCCATCCATACGGCCACCGTCAACGAACGCACGCGCATCGCCCGCGATATCCATGACAACGTCGGCCATCTGCTCACCCGCGCCATCATGCAGGCCGAGGCGGGACGGCTGGTGGCCGAGGCCGGCGGCGCGCACGATGCCGCCCGTGGGTTCGCGCAGATCCACGATACGGCGGACCAGGCGATGACGATGATCCGCCGTTCCGTCCACGATCTGGAGGATGACGGCACGGATTTCGCCGCGCAGATCCATGCCGCGGCGCACGCGTTCGACGGTGCGGCGGATTTCGACGTTCGGCTGCGCAACGATATCAGGACGGCGCCCGCGCCGGTTGCACGGTGCCTGTCCGCGGTGATCCGCGAGGCCGTGTCGAATGTGGCCCATCACAGCGACGCTGCGCAGGTATCGGTGCTGTTGCGCGAGTTCCCCGCCTTCTGGCAGCTGACCGTGCAGGATGACGGAGGCCGCATGCCGCACGCCGCGGCCGCCGCTCCGCGTGGCATGGGGCTGGCCGATATCGAGGCCCGTGTCAGGGCGTTGGGAGGCACGGCGCTGTGCGGACCGTTCAACGACGGATGGCGCGTCTTCGCATCGATTCCCAAAACACCATGGACCGCCGAGGGAGGACGCGCATGAAAACCGCCATCGTGGATGACGACCCCATCGTCTGCCAGTCGCTGGCCACCATCCTCTCCGCCACCGGGGCGGCCGAGGTGCTCTGGACGGCGAACAACGGAACCGACGCCGTGGAACGCTATCGATCCGGCCCGCACCACCGGCCGGACGTGCTGCTGCTCGATATTCAGATGCCCGGCGTGAGCGGATTGGACACGGCCCGGCGCATCCTGGCGTTCGACCACGCCGCGCGCATCCTGTTCCTGACCACGTTCTCGGACCGGGCCTATATCGACGAGGCCATCGCCATCGGCGCCCGTGGATACCTTATCAAGCAGGACGTGTCCGCCGTCGCCCCCGCCTTGCAGGCCGTGATGGCGGGGCAGGTCGTGCTCGGCGCCGAGGTGCTCGGCAAGCTGACGGCGGAACGGCCCCACCGCCACGACGGCGACGTGCCCAGCGATCCGTTCCCGGACCTGAGCGACCGCGAGCGGGACATCGCCGCGCTGGTCGCGCAGGGACTCGACAACCGGGACATCGCGGCATGTCTGTGCCTGTCGGAGGGCACCGTGCGCAACCGCATCAGCGGAATCCTGGACAAGCTCGGCATGACCAACCGCACGCAGCTGGCCATCGCTTGGCTCAAGGGTGAGCGGTAGGCTCAGCTGTTCTTCATCACCACGTTGTCGATGACATCGGCCACCTTCTCGCAGGCGTCGGCGCACTCCTCCAGCTGCGTGTACACCTCATGCCAGGCGAACACGCGCAGCGGATCGTTCTCGGCGGTGTGCAGCGTGCGCAACGCATCCACGAACATCGTATCCGCCTCCTGCTCGATGTGGTTGATCGTGAACACACGCTCACGCAGGGTTTTCGACCGCTTGAACCGGCGCATCTCGGCGACCAGGTCCTTCATCTGGCCCACCTCCTCGACCACCTTGTCGAGGGTGACGAGCGCATCGGGGCGGATCTCGCGCACGTTATCGTAGTACAGCCGATGCAGCACGCCTTCGATCTCATCGACCACGCTGTCCAGATAGTCGCTGAGCAGCGCGATATCCTCGCGGTCGATCGGGGTGATGAACGCGGTGACCAGCTCGTCGACCAACGCGTGACGCACCTCGTCGGCCGCCTGCTCGATGGCGTGCATCTGCCCCATGCGCTCCTGGAGCGTATCCGGGTCGTAATGGCGCATGACGTCCGCCAGCAGCTGCACGGCCTGACAGGCGTATTCGGCGCTCCTGTCAAAAGAGTCGAAATAGAACGCGTCGTTCTTTCTTGCCATGTGAAGCAGTTCCTTCCGTTAGAAGATGAACATGAACAGTTTGGCCATGATGTAACTGATGATGCCGCAGCCGGGGAATGTGAACACCCAGGTGAGCATCATGTCCTTGACCACGCCGAAGTTGATGGCGGACAGACGCTTGACCGCGCCGACGCCCATGATGGCGCTGGTCTTGGTGTGCGTGGTGGACACGGGGATGCCGAGCATCGTCATCAGCAGCAGACACAACGCGCTCGACAGGTCGGCGGAGAAACCCTGAAACTTCTCCAGCTTGACCATGTCCTGGCCGACCGACTTGATGATGCGCTCGCCGCCCACCGAGGTGCCCAGGCCCATGATGACGCTGCACAGCAGCATCAGCCACACCGGGATCACCACGCCGGCCACGCTGGACTGCCCGTTGCAGAACGCCATGCCCAGGAACAGCACGCCGATGAACTTCTGGCCATCCTGTGCGCCGTGCATGAAGCTCATCGAGGCGGCGCCCACGATCTGCGCGTATTTGAAGAACCCGTTGGTGCGGCGGCGGTCCATGCCGGAGCAGATCACCGTGACCAGCTTGCAGACGACCCAGCCCATCGCGAAGCCGATGGCCAGGCTGGCCACCAGACCGTACAGCACTTTGACCCACTCGTCCATGTTGATGCCGCCGATGCCGCTCTGGATGGCGATGGCCGCACCGGACAGGCCGGCGATCAGACTATGGCTTTCCGAGGTGGGGATGCCGAACAGCGAAGCGATCACGCTGTAGACGACGATGGAGAACAGCGCGGCGCACAGGGCGATCAGCGCCTCATGCGTGTTGCCGCCGAAATCCACCATGTTGCTGATGGTGGAGGCCACCGAGGCGTTCAGCTGGGTCATGATGAACACACCCAGGAAATTGAAGACCGCGGCCATGATGACCGCGGAGCGTACACGCATGCAGCGCGTGGTCACACAGGTGGCGATGGCATTGGGGGCGTCGGTCCAACCGTTGACGAAGATGACGCCGAGCGTAAGCAACGTAGTCACCATCAGTGCGGGGTTGGAGAGGACCTGTTGGATGAAGGTCGTGAATGATACGTCCAACGGACTCGCCACCTTCTTTACTCAGTTTTCAACAATGAACACCTTGAGTTTACCTGATGTTCACCGAAGAGTCGTGCAGCGTGGCTACGTAGCGTTTCGTAGGCTCTCGCGGGGCGATGTCATACAGGCGTTCCTTTCCGCCCGTTCCGCGTGCGGCAAGTAGGTGGTAAGAAACACATCCAGCTCGCCGACCCCCGCCAAAGCCCCACGCAACGTCACGCTGCGTGCGGCCGTATGGATGGTAAGCCTGCGCACCACGCCGGCGGACCCGCACTCATTGCAACACCATAGTTCGCCGTCCATGCCGTAACAACGAATATCGCAGTCCACATCGAACTCCGGCCATTGCGCGCAAATCATCTCGGCGACCGGATAGTTCAGCCCGTCCTGCGGATCGAGCGCGACGAAAGGCCCCGAAGCATGCTTCGACACACTGACCTCGCCGACGCAGGCACGGAAGACGTCCACCAACCGGCCGGGCATCCGGAGGAAGCGTCCCGGCAGAGTCACATCGAAATCCTCCGACAGCTCCGCCAGATCCTCGCCCGAGAACTCGACCGTCAGGCACGTGCCGGCAAGCTCAATGATCCTCATGGTGTCCCCTGCCGCATCCCATGACGTCGGGCCGGACCGACACCATATCCGGCGTGCGTCCGGAACGCCTCGTCCCCGTACATCTGCACACCTCCGGTGAACTCCCGCGGCATCCTTACCGCCCTGTCATCGTGCCGTACGCCTTCCATAATAGATCGACCCTGCCAGAACGGCGACGCCCGACGATAATGCGGACGATGACCCGGTGGCTATAATCGAGGCACCGAAGCATCACGATTCCGGACCGTGGATCGTGCAGACCCGCCATCGGAACGGAGGTTGCCATGAATATCGCGCATCTCGACGCACTGCCGGGACTCCGCACCGACATCGACGCCGAGTTGGGCGACGATGAGAAGGTGGTCTTCACCGCCAGGCTCTCCTGCTTCGGAACGGAGACGAATCAGTTTCTGGGAGGGCACTCATCCAGGTTGTATCTGACGAACCGTCGAATCATCGCCGACAACACCGTGGGATTGTGGTCCGTCGACCTGGTTGAGGATGTGGCGGACTGCGAAATCGTCGAACGAGGCATTCCCTTCCTCAAATCCACCGTAGTCCGCGTAGGCCTTAACCGGACAGTCGCCTATGGCGACGGACACGCGACGCTGCAGGGATTCCGCTTCTACCTCAAAGGCAAGGACGGCGAGCGCTTCGCGGCCCTCATGAACGGGATCCTCGGCTGACCGCATCGGCGACTTTCAGCGTCCTGTCACGACACATGCCATCGCCGCGTCGCATTCGCGCTGCCGTCTACAACATCACTGAATCCGTTCACGACCGCGCGTCACGAGGCTCCGGCTCGCGACATCATGCAGATCCACTCGGACTTCTTCATGGCCGTGTACGGGTACAGGAAGATGCACGCCCGGCTGCTGGCGCGGGGATGGACCGGGATCGGCCGCGACCAGGTCGCCGATCATGCGCGAACCGGGCATCAGGGGCGTGCGCCGCGGACGCACGCCCGTGACCACGCGTCCCGCCAAGGGCACGGGCGGCAGGCCCGACCTCGTGGAGCGCAGGTTCCGGGCGTGCGCGCCGAACCGGCTGCACGTGGCCGACATCACCTACGCGCGCATGGCCGACGGCCGGTTCGCGTATACGGCGTTCGTCACCGACGTGTACGCGCGCCGCATCGTCGGATGGGCGTGCGCCACGGGCATGGGCACGCGGGAACCGCCCCTGCAGGCGTTGGAGCAGGCGATCTCCCGGGCGTCGAGGCACGGCGGCACGCAGGGACTCGTGCGCCACGGCGATCACGGTGCG